>JAFKJZ010000157.1 GCA_017305815.1 Hyphomicrobiales bacterium | reverse complement strand
GGATCTGCTTCGGCCCCGTCACCTTCAAGCAAGACCCTCACCCAACCCTCTCCCGAAAGCGGGCGAGGGCTTTTGAGCCGACGTGGTTGCAATGTCGGAGCCGCTCTTCTCGAAGGACTGGGTGCGGCGCGCCCCCTCTACCGCTTGCGGGAGAGGGTTGGGGTGAGGGGCTTTCCTTCTTCCAGACCAACCCCTTTCCAGACCTACCCCGGCGCCAGGCGGTCGTTGATCCGCTGCACGGTGGCGATGGTTTCCGATTCACGCGTGCGCCGCAGGGCGAAGTCCTGTCCTGCCGCCGCGATCTCGCGGCAGGCCTGGTCGTGCGCCCGGCACCACTCGACCTTCTCGACGATATCGGACAGATCCGCCGCGACCGGGATGTAGTGCGTCCACGGCACGAACTCGTCGTAGAACCATTGCCGGAAGCCGGAAGGCGACGCGACCTTCAGCACGCAGCAGCCGAGCAGCATCCGCGGATAGAGATTGCCCCAGCTGTGGGTCGGGCCATCGATGTCGAGCGCGAACTTGACGTCGATCCAGCGCGCCGGAGGCACGTAGCTACCGAGGATGCCGTGCGCCTCCATCGCCTGCCGCGCCGGATGCGCGGCGCGGTCGCGCTCGGGCACGATCAGGCGCACATCGACGTCGTCGAGCCCCCTGAGCGCCAGGCAGAGCCGCACGCGCTGCTTCAGGTTGGGATCGTCGATGTCCATCGCTTCGGTCGTGGTGTCGCCATGGCCGGAAATGGCGCCCCGCCAGAGCAGCATGTCGCTGCGCGCCGCCCACTGGCCCGGCCGGTTCTCGGCCAGCCGGCGGAAGGCCTGGTAGATCTCGGGCTTCATGAAGCCGGGAACGGGCACCAGCAGCGATTGGGGCTCGTCGGAGCAATAGGCCAGTTCGTTGGCGATGTTGCCGCCGCCGTCCGAAATGTTCGCTGTCGCCGACGTCACGCCAGGCGCCGTGCGGGCCATGATGTGGATCAGGGGCGGCAGTCGCCGCCAGACCATCTCGAACTGGTGCGGGTCGCGCGCCATCAGATCGAGGTCGAGCGAGACATGCAGCTGCGTCCCGATCCGTTCGAAGTCGATCTGGTAGCGATGGCGGGCGGTCTCGGCGGACTGCGTCAGCACCAGCGACGAGGGAGCACCCTGCATGGCTGGCAGGCGGGCGGCCAGCTTGCGCACGAGGGCCTCTTCCTTGAGGCGCCTTGGAAGGATCGCATAGAAAGTGCGTTGGCTGAGTTGCAAGTCGAATCCCCGGCCGCCTGCGGTCACTTGCGGCACTGTAGTGGTGCGATCTCGCCACTGTCCACAATGGTCGACAGCGTGGCTGTTAGCCGCTACTGACTGCGCACGAAGCACCCCATATTGCGGCCATGACACCATCCATGACGCACTCATCCGAACCGTTGAACAGAATGCTGGTCGATAGCCACTGTCATCTCGATTTCGCCGACTTCGATATCGATCGCGAGGCGCTGATGCAGCGCGCCCGGGACGCCGGGATCGGCCTCATGGTCACCATCTCGACCCGCGTCCGCCAGTTCGACAGGATCCGCGCCCTCGCCGAGGCGCATGACGAAGTCTACTGCTCGGTCGGCACCCATCCGAACAGCGCGCATGAGGAGCCGGACATCACGACCGACGAACTGGTCGCGCTGTCGGCCCATCCGAAGGTGGTGGCGATCGGCGAGGCCGGGCTCGACTATTTCTACGGCGCCGAGCACAAGCTGCTGCAGGCGCAGGGGCTGCGCCGCCATATCGCCGCCGCCCGCATCACGCAGCTGCCGCTGGTGATCCATGCCCGCGACGCCGACGCCGACATGATCGCGATCCTGCGCGACGAGATGGGGAGAGGGGCCTTCCCCGCCATCCTGCACTGCTTCTCGTCCGGTGCGGAGCTGGCGAAGGTCGGCCTGGAGCTCGGCCTCTACGTCTCCTTCTCCGGCATCCTGACCTTCAAGAGCGCGCAGTCGATTCGCGATGTCGCCGGCTTCGTGCCGATGGACCGCCTGCTGGTGGAGACCGACGCGCCCTATCTCGCCCCCGTGCCGCATCGCGGCCAGCGCAACGAGCCGGCCTATGTGCGCGACACCGCCGCCGTGCTGGCCGAGGTCAAGGGCGTGTCGGCGGAGACGATCGCCGAAGCGACGACGGAGAACTTCATGCGTCTCTTCACCAAGGTGCCGCGCGACGCGCTGGCAGGCCCCACGGCGGTGCCGCATGGCTGAGGGCGGGGCAGGAGCTGTCCGGGCCGATCGGCTGCGGATCACGGTGCTCGGCTGCGGCGCATCGCCCGGCGTGCCGCGCATCGGCAATGACTGGGGCGCGTGCGACCCGTCCAACCCGAAGAACCGGCGCACCCGATCCTCGATCCTCATCGACGCCTTCCGTGGCGATCACCCCTATCCGACGCGGATCCTCGTCGATGCCGGCCCCGACGTGCGCAACCAGCTGCTCGACGCGCGCGTCGATCGCGTCGACGCCGTGCTCTTCACCCATCCGCATGCCGACCATACGCACGGCATCGACGACCTTCGGTCGTTCTGGCTCGATACCCACCGCCTGGTGCCCGTCTATTCCGACGATTTCACGCAGGAGCGGCTGGAGGAGGCGTTCGGCTATTGTTTCCGGACGCCGGCCGGCGGCAGCTATCCGCCGATCCTCGGCCGGACGCGGATCGAGGCAGGGCAGGGCTTCTCGATCGACGGTCCCGGCGGCAAGGTCGACATCCTGCCGATCCGCCAGATTCATGGCGACATCGACAGCCTCGGCTTCCGGATCGGCGGCTTCGTCTATTCGAGCGATATCAGCGCCATCCCCGACGAAAGCCTGCCGCATTTCGCCGAGATGCAGCTCTGGATGGTCGATGCGTTGCGCTGGCGGCCGCATCCGAGCCATTTCAGCGTCGACGACACGCTCGCCTGGCACGAGCGCCTGCGGCCGCGCAAGACGATCCTGACCCACATGCATGGCGATCTCGACTACGCGGCCCTTGCGGCGCGCATCCCTGGCGACGTCGAGCCGGCCTACGACGGAATGGTATTCGCGCTCGGCCTCTGAGCGGCATTAACCATGGGATGCCGTATTCGTCGCACTGGCCCGACCGAAAAGGACATGCCAATCTCGGAATCATAACAGCGGCGGACCATCGGGAACCGGCGCCCGGGAAAGGGGATACTGCTTAATGAAGAGCCGAAACGCGGCTTGGTCCGTCTTCGGGATCGGCGCAGTCGCCGTATCGATCTACATCCTCTACCGCGAGTTTCGTCGCATCTCGTTCGCTGAAGTGGCGGACAGTCTCGCCGCGATAACGCTCGGAAACTGGGCTCTGGCGATCTGCGCCACCCTCGTCGCCTATGCCGCGCTCGCCTGGTACGACCGGATCGCCATCCAGCATCTCGGCAAGAAAGTCTCCTGGCTCTTCATCTCGCTCTGCTCGTTCACGACCTATGCGCTGTCGCATAATATCGGCGCATCTGTGATCTCCGGCGCCGTGGTGCGCTACCGGGCCTATTCGACGCGCGGCCTGACGGCCCAGGAAATCGGCCTCCTCATCGTCTTCTGCTCCTTCACCTTCGCGCTCGGCACCGTGCTGATGGGTGGCTTCGTGCTGACGATCGAGCCGCATATCGTCCGCCGGCTGGTGGACGTGCCGGACTGGGTGTCCTTCAGCGCCGGCATCATCCTGCTCGCCATGGTCGGGCTCTATGCCCTCGGTTCCTGGCGGCACTTCCCGCCATGGCAGTTCAAGCGCTTTACGCTGCAATATCCGCGCTTGCCGATCGTCACGCGCCAGATGCTGGCAGGGCCGCTGGAACTCGCCGCCGCTGCCGCGATCATTTATTTCGCGCTGCCGGCGGCCGGAAATCCCGGCTATCTCGTCATTCTCGGCGTGTTCCTCGCCTCGTTCACGCTCGCGCTTCTGTCGCATGCGCCCGGCGGTCTTGGCGTGCTGGAGGTGACCTTCCTGGCGGCGCTCCCTGAGCTCAATCCCAACGACGTTCTGGCCGCGCTGATCGTCTTCCGGCTGCTCTACCTGCTCATTCCATTCGGCTTCGCGCTCATCGTCGTGCTGCTATTCGAAAAGACGCAGCTTGGCCGCAAGGACTCCGAGGCGTAGCGGGCAGGGCGGGGGAGGCGAACTGCCCTGCTCTTCCACGGCCGCAGGGTCGATCGGTGCGGCCGTTCTGATTCCTCGTAAGCGCATTTCTATATATATATCAATTAATTATTGCCGGATCCTGATCCGCTTTATAGCTCCCGAAATATCTGAGGCCGCGGCGATGTCTCGTCCGCGGCCTCGTTGTCTTCACCTCGAAGGCTGGTGATCAGTCCTTCGCCTTCCCGTGCCGGGCAAGCCAGCGGGCGTTGTAGCCCAAGGGATCCTGCGGCAGCCGTTCGACCGGAACGCCGAGATTGGCGGCGCGGATGCGGGCGATGTCGGCCTTGGGCTTGCGCTCCATCGTCAGGACTCCGTTCTGTTCCTGATAGGTGTCGGTCAGCTGCGTGTAGCAATAGCCCGCGAGCAGGGTCGATTCCGTCGTCGGGCGCAGCACGTCGGCATAGCGGACGAGGAAGTCGTCGGCGTCCTTCGCCTGGCTGTAGCCCCAGCCGGCTTCCTGGCCTATGAAGAAGGCGATACCGCCAAACTCCGTCAGCATGACCGGCTGGCCCGCCCAGGCATGGCCCTCGAGAGCAAGGGCGCGGCCCGCCGAGCGGAAGGTCGTCAGCGTGTCGCGGAAGACCGTCTCCGAGCGATAACGGCCATCGAGGACGTCGCCGCTATGGTGGTAGTCGTGCACGGCGAAGATGTCGGTCGCCATCTGCTCCCAGCCGTCATTGCCGCTCACCGGCCGCGACGGATCGAGGGACTTGGTGAGATGGTACAGCGCCTGCTGGTAGCTGCGCTGGCGCGCGTCGTGGGGCAGCTCGGGAATGCCCCAGGACTCGTTGAACGGCACCCAGGCGACGATGCAGGGATGCGAATAGTCGCGCTCGATCGCTTCCTGCCACTCGGCCGAAAGGCGCGTGATTGCCTCGGTCGAGAAGGAATAGGCGCTCGGCATCTCCTCCCAGACCAGCAGACCGAGCACGTCGGCCCAGTAGAGATAGCGCGGGTTCTCGATCTTCTGGTGCTTGCGGGCGCCGTTGAAGCCCAGTTGCTTCGTCAGTTCGACGTCGCGGCGGAGTTCCTCGTCGCTGGCCGTCATGATGCCTTCGCGCCAGTAGCCCTGGTCGAGCACCAGGCGGAGGAAATAGGAACGGCCGTTCATGACGAAACGGCCATTCGCGGTCGAGACGCCGCGCATCGCCGTGTAGCTCTTGACCGCATCGACGACATTGCCGGCGGCGTCGATCACCGCCACTTCGGCGTCGATCAGCTGCGGATGCTCCGGCGACCAGACATATTCGGCGCGCGCGTCATCGATGCCGGGGTCGGGGAGGGCGAGCACGCGGCGGGTGTCCTTGCCGGTCAGCGCATATTCGTCCTCGACCAGCACCCGCCCCGCGAGTGAAAGCTTGACCTTGAGCCGGCATCCGGACGGCCGCGCGACGCGCGCATCGAGGCGGATCTCGAAGCGGGCGAAATCGGCCGTCCAGTGCAGGCGGTCGACATGGCTTTTGCCGACGCGCTCGATCCAGACGCTCTGCCAGATGCCGGTCGTACGCGGATACCAGATGCCATGCGGAGCCGCGAGCCAGTCCTGCTTGCCGCGCGGCTTGTGCATGTCGGCCGGGTCGTCCTCGGCGCGCACGACGATCTCGAACGACCGCCCCTCGATCAGGGCGCCGAGCGCGATGCGGACGGGCGTGTGGCCGCCTGTATGGGAGGCGGCGTGCTGGCCGTCGATCCAGATGTCGCTGATATAGTCGATGGCGCCGAAATGCAGGATCAGGTCGTGCGCGTCATCCGGCGCCAGGCCCTCGGGCAGTTCAACCGTCCGGCGGTACCAGACAACCGGGTGAAAACCCTCGTCCTGAATGCCGCTGCGCGGCGATTCCGGCACATAGGGCACGTTGATCGTGAGCGGGAAATCCGGCTGATCCGGCCGCTGCCATTGCGCGGCATCGTCATAGGCGAACTGCCAGGCGCCATCGAGCAGCTGCCACTGGCTGCGCTCCATCTGCGGGCGCGGATGGGTACTGTAGATCAAGGAATTTCCTCCAATTCCAGCACGACAAGACGCAGTCGGGCGTCGGCGCAACGTCAGGACGCGGCGCCGTTTGGCCCAAGGGCAGGGGACTGCCCTCCTCCATTCTGCGATGACCGTCTCGATCAATGGTATTATGATAAGATTGACGAATTGGGGTGTCAAATCGGGAGCCGAAACGCCCAAATTCGAGGCGAAAATGGCCGAATGCCGCCAAATCAGCGCGCCGGGGTCGCGGCTTCGCCCGAAAGCGGCCCCATTGAGGCCGGGAATCAGGGGCCTAATGCGTCCATCGCTCCGCTGAGCAGAGGAACCGCCATGGATATCAACGACGAGCTTTCCGAGAAGACGTTTCCGCGCGTGCCGCGTCTGGTGCTGCTGGGATCGGCCTCGCTCGCCGCCGTGCTTTGCGCCGGCTTCGTCGCGAACGCCATGCTGACCCGGTCGCAATTGCCGGCGTCGAGCGCGCCGGCGACCGCGCAGATGTATGTGTTGCCCGAGGAAGGCGCATCCGACACGGCGGCCGCGCCGATCCTGGACGCCGATCCGCTGCCGACGGCCGAAGTATCGCCCGACACCACCACGCCGCAGGCCGAGACAAAGGTGGCCGCCATTCCGCCCAAGCCGCTGAGCAAGCCGGCTGAAGCCAGGGTCACCGAAGCCAAGACCGGTCCGGCCAAGCCTCGCTGCGAGGCCGATGAGTGCGTCTCGTGGGAGACGACCGTCAACAAGGCGCTGGCAGCCTCTGCGAGCCCTGGTGAGGCGCGGGTGATGCCGCCGCACGGCACGATGCAAGCTGTTGGTCCGCAGCCCATGCCGGCTGCCATAGAGCCGCCGATGACCATTCCGCAAGATGAGCCGATGCAGATCGAGCGCGAGGCATCGACCGTCGGCGGCCTGGCCAAGTCAGCGGCTACGAGCGTTGTCACGCAGAGCGGCCGGCTGGTCGACAACCTGATGCGCTGGAGCGACAAGACCGTGACCAAGCTGGTGACGCCGCCGCGCTGGGCCTCGGCGGATGAAACGCCATCGACGTCGCCGACACCGTAGCCGGCAGGCGACGCATCACGCTCAAGGTTTGCGGGCGGCAGATCGGCTAGACCCGTCAGGCCGCAGCTCAATCCCCAGCCAGCCCGGGTATCCGATATAGTTCCATAATATATCTTATGCGAATTGAGGATGTTGGAGTGGAGCTGGGACGTTGCACGACATCGAAGTCCCCTCAACCGCCATAGAGCCCTTCGCAGAACGGCGGTACGCTCTCTGTGACACCGGAGCGGCTGGAGCGTTCAGCGCCTCTCGTCGTCGTGACCGTGTTGCCGCAGGCCCGCGTCAGCCCCGCTGTCGGGTGAAGCTCGACGCGCGGCGGTCGCTACGCCAGGCCGTGAGCAAGGCCTCGACATTGGCATCGACGCCATCTGTCGAGTTCAGCTCGATGTCATAGGTCTTGCCGACATGGATCGTCTCGTAGTCCCGCCTGGCGCTGCCAATCGGCCGGTCGCCACGCGCCGCCTCTCTCTCGACCAGAAGCTCCAGCGGACAATGGACGCCGGCGAAGAACACGTCGTGCTGCGCAAGCAGCCTCGCCAACATCTCCAGCCAGTCTTCCTTGTCGAGGATGTGCTCGAGGATCAGGTTGTTGCCGGCGTCCGCATAGGCCTTCAGGGAGCCGTGGAATCCTTCGAAGAAGGCTGGCCGGGCGTCGGCCCAGCGAAACTCGCCGCTCTTGAAGCGTCGCGTCGGCAGCACGCCGGCGTCGCGCAGATGATCGATCGAGATATGCCAGAACGGCATCTCGATCCGGTCCTGCAGCGCCCTGGCGATGGTCGACTTGCCGGAACTGGATGCGCCGTGGAGAAAAATGATCTGTGCCATCCCGGCCTCCTGCTGGTTGAGACGCGGGATATGGCAGCCCTGTGACGGCAGCAAGACGCTTCATGGGCGGATGCTGCATTCTCCTCCATATCATTGATATGACGTCGTTTTATTCGATCGGGCAGGGCGGATCAACGCTGGCTCCGATATTCCAGGGCGAAGCGGGAGGCGAGCGCCCTGCCCGGTTCCTGCGCCCTCCTCTGCCGCTGCGATGGCGGCAGGTCAGCGATCCTTGAAGCCAATCGAGGCATGTGTCCCGTCGCAGAACGGCTTGTTGGCCGATTGGCCGCAGCGGCACAACGTCATCCGGTTCCGGGTCTCGTAAGGCGTGCCGTCAGCAGCTTCGACGGGAATGCCGCCTCGCACCCAGAGCGGCCCGGCGACGCCCTTCTGCGGGTCCTCGACGATCACGATTGAGGGCGGCAGTTCGGGCTCGACCGGTTGGCGCGTCCCGTAGTCCCAGGCGACCAGCCGGCCGGAAGGACATTGGCCGACCTGCCGGACGAAGGCGGCGCGCTCGGGTTCTAGCCTCGCCTCTGACACTGTGTTCCAGACTTTGCCGTCGCGATCGCAGAAGCGCGCGAAAGCACAGAGCGACTCGGCGTCGGTGAGCGCCAGCGCCGGTCCGTCGATCTCCTGCGCCATAACTGCGTAGGACCGTCTGGCGGCCGTCTCGTCGCCGACGAAGCCGATGCGCGTGTGGGTGTCGTCACAGAACGGCTTGGTCGCCGAACGGCCGCAGCGGCAGAGCTTGTAGGCCACCGTCGCCGGCTCGATCGTCTCGATCTCGACCCACTCGACGGAATCGCCCGCCGCGTTGGCGCCGATGGCCTGCCGGCTCAACGGAACCCGCCCACGGACCAGATACGGCCCGTCCTTCGTGACGGTGATCTTCATGCCGGATGCAGCGTTGTTGTTCACGGTGCGGTCCTTCCGAAGAACGGCCAATCGCCCCGCAGCGGATCGCGACGCGGTCCCAGGGCAGGCGCACGGTTTCAACTGGCGTTCCGAAGGAGAGATTCAATCCAGGGCAGTGCCGTGCTGCGGATCGGCTCGGTCGGGCGGGGACCAGGTCCCTGCCCTGTCATGTGTGCTTCATCGTCTCCGGGATAGCTGCCACATTCCCGCAAACCGCACGGTCCCCTGCATCATGACATCGATTCTCTCAGACAGCCGGCTCAACCGCTATTCGGCCGCGACGCAGACAGAGCCGCCCCGGCATCTGGGCCGTCGTTACGACCGGAGCGGCACCTTCCTGTCCGAACCCGGCAATACCGTCGTCTGCCATCTGGTCGAGGGATCGCCGTCGCAGCAGGCGGTCGTGGAAGTCCGCCGGCGCATGCAGGCTGAGCCCGATGCCGGCCACCTGGCGTTCACGCCTGTATCCAGCCTCCACATGACGCTGTTCCAAGGCATCATCGAATATCGCCGCAGCCTGCCGTTCTGGCCGTCCGACATGCCGCTCGACACCGACATCGACGTCATGACGGCTCACTATCGGGACAAGCTGATGGATTTTCACGGCGCCGGACCGTTCCAGGTCCGTGTGATCGACGTCGTTCCGACCGGCCTGACGGTCGCCGGCGCCACCGACGAGGACGAACGACGGATGCGGGCGTGGCGTGACGCCTTCGCCGAGGCGTTCGGCTACCGCCACCCCGACCATGACGACTACGTCTTCCACGTCACCCTCGCCTACATGATCGACTGGCTGGCCGAGGATCGGCTTTCGGCGTGGGAAGCGCTGTTCGACGACTGCCTCGGCCTGCTCGCGCGCGAGGCGCCGATCCTCGAACTGCGGCCGCCGGCCTTCTGCAGCTTCGAGGACATGAACCATTTCGAGGAACGGCTGGTCCTGGAATAGGGCCCGCTGCGACTGGCGTGGGCAGGATCGTCGCCCTGCCCTCGCCGCCGCATATGGACGTTCGTGTCCCGCGCCCCGCCGGCCCTACTCGGCCGCCTCGAGCGCCGGATAGTCGGTGTAGCCCCTGGCGCCCGGCGTGTAGAAGGTCGAGGCATCCGGTTCGTTCAGCGGCGCGTCGATGGCGAAGCGCTTGGCGAGGTCGGGCGACGCGATGTACTTGCGGCCAAAGGCGACGGCGTCGGCCGAGCCTTCCCGGATCAGGCGCTCGGCGTCCGCCTTGCTCATCCGCTCATTGGCGATGACGACGCCGCCAAAGGCCCGCTTGATCTCGGCAAGGAGGCTGTCCGGCTCCTCGCGCTCGATCACGAACAGGAAGGCGATGCCCCGCCGCTTCAGCTGTTCCGCCAGATAGGTGAAAAGGGCGCGCGGGTTGCTGTCGCCCATCGCGTGGTCGTCGCCGCGCGGCCGGATATGGGCGGCGACGCGATCCGGTCCCCAGACCGATATCGCCGCGTCCACGATCTCCAGCATGAGCCGGGTGCGGTTCTCGATCGAACCGCCATACTGGTCGGTGCGATGGTTGCTGCTGTCCTGCAGGAACTGGTCGAGCAGGTAGCCATTGGCGCCATGCACGTCGACGCCGTCGAAGCCGGCTCGCTTGGCGTTCTCGGCGCCGCGACGGAAATCCTCGATGATGCCGGGGATCTCGCTCGTCTCCAGAGCGCGCGGCACGACATAGGGACGGATCGGACGCAGCAGGCTGACATGGCCGGGGATTCGGATGGCCGAGGGCGCGACCGGCAGATCGCCGCCGAGCAGTTCGGGATCCGAAATGCGGCCCACATGCCAGAGCTGAGACACCATCCGCCCTCCGGCGGCGTGAACGGCATCGGTGACCTGCCGCCAGCCTTCAACCTGGGCGTCGGACCAGATGCCGGGCGTGCCTAGATAGCCCACGCCCTGCGCGCTGACGCTGGTCGCCTCGCTGATGATGAGGCCGGCATTGGCGCGCTGCGCGTAATATTCGGCCATCAGCTTGTTCGGGACGCGCTCGGCCCCTGCCCGGCTGCGCGTCAGGGGAGCCATGACAATGCGATTGGGCAGGTGAAGCGCGCCGGCCTGAAGCGGCTCAAAAAGCAGGGACATGCGGGACGAATTCCTTGGCGTCAAAAGTTGTCAGTTTTCCTGACCACTATAGGGCGTATGGCGACGGCTGCAATCGCCGATCGAGAGCGTTTCGAGCAAGGTGGATACCGTTTCGCGTGAAGAAGACGCGGCCAGACAAAGAACCGGAACCCCTCCGTGCCCCCATGAAACACGGAAGGGTTCTAGCCCGGACGCGGCATCTTGAAGGCATGGCGCGGCGCGCGGAATTCGCCCCGCACGCTGCCAAGGCCGAGCTCGAAGCTGTCGGCGATGCGGTTGGCGCGATCGATGAAGATGGCGGCGCCATCAGGCGGCATGATTTCGCTCGCCGTGGCGCGGAAGAGCGCCAGCCAGCGGTCGAAATGCGCCGCCTCGATCGGCAGGCGCAGATGCTTCTGCATCGGCCGGCCCTGGTAGCGGCCGGTTCTGAGCACGACGTTCGACCAGAAGGCGCAGAGCTTGTCGAGATGCTCGGGCCAGTCATCGACCTGGGCCTCGAAGATCGGGCCGATCAAGCTGTCGCGGCGGACGCGGTCGTAGAAGGTGTGCACGAGGGTCTTGATCGACGCTTCATCGACGCCGGGAATGGCCACCCCAAATCCGCTGGTCTCGCCGGTCATGATCCACTCCGCTGCGTCCGAATGCCTCTCAGCTAGGCGGTAGCCCCCTGCCCCACAAGCCCCGCGTGACAAGCAGCCGCAAGCCGCGCCAAGGTTTCACAGGCCCCGCCAAGGATTCAATTGACAGACCGGGGCCTCTCCGACATCTAGGCGACCAGAAATAGAACAATGAAAAGGTAGCCCGTCCCGTCGACCCTGTCCGCGCCCCTGGCGCGGCGCGCCTGACGCCTGTCGCACCGGACCAGCCACCGACCAACCACGACCGAGATATGCCCGCATGAACAGCGAAGCGCCGCGCATTTCCTTTGTCAGCCTCGGCTGCCCCAAGGCCCTGGTCGATTCCGAGCGGATCCTGACCCATCTGCGCGCCGAGGGCTACGAGCTCTCGCGCCATCACGACGGCGCCGACGTCGTCATCGTCAACACCTGTGGCTTCCTCGACAGCGCCAAGGCGGAATCGCTGGAAGCGATCGGCACGGCGATGAAGGAGAACGGCAAGGTGATCGTCACGGGCTGCATGGGCGCCGAGCCCGAGCAGATCCGCGAGGCGTTCCCCAACGTGCTGGCGATCACTGGTCCGCAGCAATATGAGAGCGTGCTCGGCGCGGTGCACACCGCCGTGCCGCCGGCGCACGACCCGTTCGTCGACCTGGTGCCGCCGCAGGGCATCAAGCTGACCCCGCGCCACTACGCCTACCTGAAGATTTCCGAAGGCTGCAACCACAGCTGCAGCTTCTGCATCATCCCGTCGATGCGCGGCAAGCTGGTCAGCCGCCCGGTGGGCGACGTGCTCAGCGAAGCCCAGCGCCTGGTGAAAGCCGGCGTGAAGGAACTGCTGGTGATCTCCCAGGACACCAGCGCCTACGGCGTGGACCTGAAGTACAAGATGGATTTCTGGGACGGCCAGCCGGTGAAGACCCGCATGCTGGAGCTGTGCCAGGCGCTATCCTCGATGGGCGTGTGGGTGCGCCTGCACTACGTCTACCCGTACCCCAACGTCGATGATGTAATTCCGCTGATGGCCGAGGGCAAGCTGCTGCCCTACCTGGATATCCCCTTCCAGCACGCCAGCCCGAAAGTGCTCAAGTCCATGAAGCGCCCCGCCTTCGAGGACAAGACCCTGGCGCGCATCAAGAAGTGGCGCGAGATCTGCCCTGAGCTGACCATCCGCTCGACCTTCATCGTCGGCTTCCCCGGCGAGACCGAGGAAGACTTCCAGTACCTGCTGGACTGGCTGACCGAAGCCCAGCTCGACCGCGTTGGCTGCTTCCAGTACTCCCCGGTGGAAGGCGCTCCGGCCAACGACCTGGGCCTGGACGTGGTGCCGGACGATGTGAAACAGGTGCCGCACCATTTGTTGCCCTATGCACAATTCTGCGATGCGCCTGCGGAATGGCCAGACCTTTCCGACCCGAAAGCGATCATCGAAGAAGCGGTCGATCTACGGCTTGAACCGGGCAAAGGCGCCCTGCCGCTTCGACCGCTTCTCGATGCGCTGCCGCCGGATATTCCCCTCAGCGTGGAATTGCGCAGCAAGGCCTTGCGCGAAGCTTTCCCGGATGCAGCGGCGCGCGCCAAAAAGCTGGCGCAGACGACACGCAAATTCCTCCAAACATGAATCGCAGGGAAACGAACATGCCCGATACCAGCACCGTGCTTCCGCAAACGCTTGGCGACGTCACCCGCCAGCAGGCACATGCCCGCGGCCATGACATCGCCTACACCTTCGAAGGCCGCGCCACGAGTTTCGCCGAATTCGACCGGCATGCGAGCCAGATCGCCAACGGCTTGATCGCGGCGGGCGTGGAACCGGGCACGCGCATCGCCTATCTGGGCAAGAACAGCGATCATTATTTCGAGGCCCTGTTCGGGGCCGCCAAAGCGGGCGTGGTAATGACGCCGGTGAACTGGCGCCTGGCGCCGCCCGAAATCGTTTACATTCTTTCGGATTGCAAAGCGAAAATCCTGTTCGTGGGCAGCGAATTCACCGCGCTTGTCCGCGGCATCGCAAACAATCTTCCCACCGTGAAACGCTTTATCGCCATGGAAGGCGACGTGCCGGAATGGCAGAGCTTTGAAGTCTGGCGCGACGCACAACCGGATCGCGATCCGCAATGCGCGGTCGCACGCGAGGATGTTGCAATCCAGCTTTACACCTCCGGCACCACCGGCCGGCCCAAAGGCGCGATGCTGAAACATGCCGGCATTCTGGGGCCGCGCCAGGCCTTTGCCGCGGATGCACCGGAATGGAACAAATGGGCCGCGGACGATATCGGCCTTGTCGCCATGCCGGTCTTCCATATCGGCGGTACGGGTTTCGGCATCACCACGCTGGTTAATGGCGCGAAGGGCGTTGTGGCGCGCGAGTTCGACCCCAACCGCGTGCTCGATTTCATCGAAGAGGATCGCATCTCCAAATTTTTCATGGTGCCCGCCGCGATGCAGATCGTGGTGCGCCATCCACGGGCGCGCGAGGTCGATTATTCGCGCATCAAATATATTCTCTATGGCGCATCGCCCATTCCGCTCGATCTCCTGCGCTAATGCATGGAGGTGTTCGGCTGCGGCTTTGTGCAGATGTATGGCATGACGGAAACCACCGGCACCATTGTGGCGCTGC
>JAFKJZ010000428.1:2303-4143 GCA_017305815.1 Hyphomicrobiales bacterium | reverse complement strand
GCATCACCACCCTGTTCGGCGGCCATCTCGCCGAGCCGCCCTTCCCGCTGGCCAATACCGGCGGCCCGGTCGGCGGCTAGGGCGCGGGCTCCGTCAGGCTTCACGATCGGGCCGCACGGCCAGACGGAAGACCTCGTCGAGCCAGAGTGGCTCGCCATCGGCCGTCTCGTAGCTCTCGAAGAGATGCGAGAGCGTCGCGGTCCAGCGCTTCTGGATCGCGCTCGCCCGCATGATCGCCTCGGCGGCGCGGTAGCCGTCGCGGCCGCGCAGGCGCGAGACGACGATCTCCTCGTGGCGCCAGATCTGGTAATCCTCGAAGCCGGCCGCCTCGATCTCGGCCAGCAGTTCCGGCCAGACGGCGGCATGCCAGCGGTCATATTCCGGCCCGGCGCCCGGCTTCAGGCGATAGAGAAACAGCACCGGCTCGCCCGGCTTCGGATCGCGTTTCATCGGACGGCTCCCGCGATGGCGCCGGACAGGATCTGGCGCTGGAAAAGGATGTAGACGAGGATGACTGGCGCCAGCGCGACGATCAGGCCGGCGCTGATCAGCGGGATCGAGACGTCGTACTGTCCGGAGAGCAGGGCGACGCCGACCATCAGCGTCTTCTTGTCGGAGCCGCCCAGGATGACGAGCGGCAGCAGCAAATCGTTCCACATCCAGACGAAGTTGAGGATCGAGAGCGCGGCGATCGCCGGCGTCGAGATCGGCAGCAGGATCGAGAACAGGATGCGGATGTCGCCGGCACCGTCGAGGCGGGCCGCCTCGATCAGTTCGTCGGGAATGGCGCGGAAATAGGCCGACAGCAGGTAGGTGCCGAGCGGCAGGCCGAAGGCGGCATAGGCGAAGATCAGGCCCTGGTAGGTGCCGCCGAAGCCGAGATCGAGGATTGTCTCGTAGAGCGGGTAGATGATCACCTGGCTCGGAATGACGAGCATGGCGATGATGAACAGGAACAGATAGTTGCCGCCGCGGATCTTCAGCTTGGTGACGGCATAGGCGATGAACAGCGCCGCGATGGTCGATAGCAGCAGGCCGCCGACCGTGGTGACGAGGCTGTTCAGCAGCAGTCGCCAGACCTTCATGCGCTCGAAGGTCTCGAGATAGTTCTCGAGCGTGATGTCCGGGATCAGGCCGAGCGGATCCGAGGAATAGGCGGCGCGCGTCTTCAGCGAGTTGATCACCGTGAAGAGCAGCGGATAGAGCGTCACCACGGCGAGGATGACGAGGAGGGCGGTCACCACCCAGCGGGTCAGCACAAGGCGCATCGACGAGATCGTCATGGCGGGGGAAGGGGCCGGTTGGGTCACTTCTTCTGGGCTCCTTCGACATACATGCGGCGGACCACGAAGGCGGAGACGAGGGCGACGAAGAGGAACAGCGCCATGCCGATGGCGGCGCCGAGACCGCGGTCGAGGAACTGGAACGTCGTGGTGAAGACGAGGAATTCCGGCAGCACCGTCGCTGTGCCCGGGCCGCCCTTGGTCAGCGCGTAGATCAGCGGGAACATCCAGATCAGGATGCCGGAGGTGCACAGCACCGCCCAGTAGCCGATCACCGGCTTCATCAGCGGCATGATGATGTAGGCGAGCAGCCGCCAGAAGCCGGCGCCGTCGAGCTTGGCCGCCTCGACGACCTCTTCCGAGACGGTCGAAAGGCCGGAGAGATAGGTCAGCACGCCGAGGCCGAAGAAGCTCCAGAGCGCGACGGCGGTCAGCGACAGCAGCGCGCTGGTCGGCCCGTTCAGCCATTCGATGGCGAGCGGCGCCAGGCCGATGGCGCGTAGCACCGCGTTGAGCGGGCCGTCCGGGGCCAGGATCTGGCGGAACATGATGCCGAC
>JAFKJZ010000428.1:0-2287 GCA_017305815.1 Hyphomicrobiales bacterium | reverse complement strand
CGACGATCGGCGCGATCATGTAGGGCAGGAAGAACGCGGCGCGGAAGAACTTCCAGCCCGGCGTCTTCTGGAACAGGAGGAAGGCGATGACCAGCGGCAGCACGATCCAGACCGGCAGCGTCGCGAAGGCGATCAGCGCGTTGCGGAAGGAATCGTGCACCGACGGGTCGGCCAGCATGGTGCGGTAGTTGGCGAGGCCGGCAAAGGTCGGATCCTCGAAGCCGCGCGTTTCCAGGAAGCTCAGCCAGATGCCGCGCAAAAGCGGCACCAGCTTGAACAGGATCGCCAGCGCCAGGCCCGGTAGCACGAACAGGAGCGCGATCAATGTCTCCTTGCGGACGAGCACCCGCTGCGCTGCCCGGTTTGGCGCGGTCGCCAGATTGGCCGCTTCAGCCATCGAAATTCCTGCCTGTTGCTGGGGGAGACGGGGAGGCGGAACCGGGTCCGCCACCCCCTTTTTGTTATCCGCCTGTCAGCGCCCTGTTACTGGCGCTTGCTCGGGCTCTGCTCGAGCGCCTTCTGCATCCGCGCCGTCCAGTCCTCGATCGACAGGCGGCCGAGGGCGACCTCCTGCCAGCCGCGAGCGAGGGCATCCGCTTCCTGGCCCGAGAGCAGCACGCCGGCATGCAGCGTCGGCGTCTTGATGATCTCGAGGATCTGGCTGAGCGCCTGCGACTTCGGCAGCACCGAGGGATCGACGTTCTTGTTGAGCGAGATGCCGCCGGCGATCTTGGTCAGCAGTTCGGCGTTCTCCTTGCCGGCGATGAACTTCACGAACTTGAAGGCGGCGTCCTTCTTGTCGCTCCAGTCGGTGACGCCGAAGACCGAGCTCTCGATGCCCGAGAAGCTATTCGCGAGCGGCGCATCGGCGACGATGGTCGGCCAGCGCATGGCGCCGAGGTTCTCGTCGCCCAGTACCTTGCCGAAGGCGGCCCAGTTGACGGCGTCGGAGATGATGGTGCCGGCGAAGGCGGCGTTGCCGCTCTGGAAGATATCGGCGCCGTCGGGCAGCATGGTGATCGAGGGGGCGCTGGAATTGGTCCAGCCCTTCTCGGTGATCGAGGCGAGGCCTTTCAGGACGTTGACCATCTTCGGGTCGGTCCAGGGCATCTTGCCGGCGAGCATGGCGCGCATGTCGTCTTCGGTCAGGTAGTTGCGCGCGATCTCCGGAAAGTTCCAGTAGGCCGGGAAGATGCCGGAGAGGCCGATGGCGATGCAGGTCTTGCCGATCGCCTTCACCTTCTCGCAGGCGGCGCCCATCTCGTCCCAGGTCCTGGGCGGGTTGGCGGCGTCGAGGCCCGCCTCGGTCAGCACCTTCTTGTTGTAGTACATGACGTTGCCCTGATAGCCGAAGGGCAGGCCGTAGCAGGACTTGGTCGTGTCGAAGTTCAGGCAGCCGCCGCTATAGGTGATCAGGTCCTTGCCGGCTTCCAGCACTTCCGGCGGCAGCTCGGCATAGGCACGGCGACGGTCGAACAATTCGAGGCCGGCATTGTTCTCCATCACGTCCGGGCCGCTCTTGGTGGTGATGTAGGGGCCCTGGACTTCCGGATAGCGGTCGAACGGCACGGTCTCGAGCTCGACCTTGATGTCCGGGTTCTGCTTCTCGAATTCGGCGACCAGCGCCTTCCAGTAGTCGGCGCCGCCCGGCTCCCAGTTCAGCACGCGGATCGTCGTGGCGTCGGCGGCGAAGGCCGGGCCGGCGAGCGCCGTCATCGAGGCGAAGGCGAGGCCGGCGAGCATGGTGCGGACGGATCGGCTTTTCTTGCCGGCCGCCAGAGAGGTCGAATGCATGGTGTGTCCCTTCCGTCAGGTTTGGTCGCGCTGCTGTTCTGGAATCGAGCCCGGTTCCCGCCGGCGGCTTTGCCGCCGGTCCGGTCCGGCCTTCAGTCGGGTCGCCGAACGGCGCGCTCCCGCCGCCGCCATCGCTTGCGCGAGGCAGCCGGAAGAAGGCGCGATTGAAGCGGTCAGCATCCCTGTCACCCCGCCATGGCCGCTTCCCTTCAAGCGGGATTTTTGCGCGGCCATGCGGCAACGCTAGCACAGTGGTTTTTCTATTGAAATAGTAATTTCTTATAAGAAATCAATCTGTCGTGGCGGCGACCGGACAGCAAAAAGCGGCCCGCCGCGCGGAGCGCGGCGGGGTAAGGCATTTAAAAATATAAAGAAATATCCACCGGCGACGCCTCTCACCTCTCCCATGGGGAGAGGTCGGAGCGAAGCTCCGGGTGAGGGGATGCGATTTCGCCGGTGAGGCCTGAACCCCTCACCCGCCGGCCTGCGGCCG
>JAFKJZ010000427.1 GCA_017305815.1 Hyphomicrobiales bacterium | reverse complement strand
GCTCCTGCAGAAGAAGATCCGCCGCACCGGCACCATCGAGCGCTGAAGGTACAGCATGGAAGAGACCCTCAAAGAGCTCGGTGACTACCTCGTCGCGCAGCGTCCGGACGATGTGATCGCCTTCGAGGTCGCCTATGGCGAGCTCACCGTCGGCATCCATCGCGACGCCATCCGCCATTTCGTCGATTGGCTGGCGCATGACGCCAATACCGGCTTCCTCAACATCACCGACGTCTGCGGTGTTGACTATCCGCAGCGCGAGATGCGTTTCGACGTCGTCTATCACCTGCTGAGCCCGACGCGGAACCTCCGCATCCGCCTCAAGGTCGAGACCGACGAAGTCACGCCGGTTCCCTCGATCACGCCGATCCTGCCGGGTGCGGACTGGTTTGAGCGCGAAGCCTACGATATGTATGGCATCCTGTTCATCGGTCACCCTGACCTTCGGCGTCTTCTCACCGATTATGGCTTCGAGGGGCATCCGCTCCGCAAGGACTTCCCGGTGTCGGGCTATGTCGAGGTTCGCTACGACGATCAGCAGAAGCGCGTCGTCTACGAGCCCGTCCGCCTGACGCAGGAATTCCGCGACTTTGACTTCCTCTCGCCGTGGGAAGGCACCGAATACGTGCTGCCGGGCGACGAGAAGGCCAAGGAAGCCCCCAAGCCTGAACAGAAGTCGAGCTGAGGCACGAGATGGCAGAAGCCCAGGTTCGTCCATTCAATATCAATTTCGGCCCCGAGCACCCCTCGGCGCACGGAGTGCTCCGCCTCGTGCTCGAGCTCGATGGCGAAATCGTCGATCGCGTCGATCCGCATATCGGCCTGCTGCATCGCGGCACCGAGAAGCTGATCGAGCAGAAGACCTATCTCCAGGCCGTGCCCTATTTCGATCGTCTCGACTATGTCGCGCCGATGAACCAGGAGCACGCCTTCGCGCTGGCCGTCGAGAAGCTCCTCGAGATCGAGGTGCCGAAGCGTGGCCAGCTGATCCGCGTCCTCTACTCCGAGATCGGTCGCATCCTGTCGCACATCCTGAATGTGACGACCTGGGCGATGGACTGTGGCGCGCTGACGCCGCCGCTCTGGGGTTTCGAGGAACGCGAAAAGCTCATGATCTTCTATGAGCGCGCGTCTGGCTCCCGCATGCATGCGGCCTATTTCCGTCCCGGCGGCGTCCACCAGGACATCCCCGAGCAGCTCGTTCGCGACATCGGCGATTTCTGCGATCCGTTCCTGAAGCGGCTCGACGATCTCGACCGCCTGGTCACCGGCAACCGCATCTTCAAGCAGCGTAACGTCGACATCGGCGTGCTGACGCAGGAAGAGGCGTGGAAGTGGGGCTATTCGGGCGTCATGGTCCGTAGCGCCGGCGCGGCCTGGGACATTCGCAGGGCGCAGCCCTACGAGTGCTACTCGGAGCTGGAATTCGACATCGCAGTCGGCACGCATGGCGACAATTACGATCGCTACCTCGTCCGCATGGCCGAGATGCGCGAGGCGATCCGGATCATGAAGCAGTGCGTGAAGCGCCTGCTCGGCACCGAGAAGAGCGGCCCGGTCGCCTACACCGACAACAAGATCGTGCCGCCGAAGCGCGGCGAGATGAAGCGCTTGATGGAAGCGCTCATCCATCACTTCAAGCTCTACACCGAGGGCTATCACGTGCCCGCCGGCGAGGTTTATGCAGCCGTCGAAGCGCCCAAGGGCGAGTTCGGCGTCTATCTGGTGGCGGATGGCTCGAACAAGCCGTACCGCTGCAAGATCCGCGCTCCCGGTTTCGCGCATCTCCAGTCGATGGACTTCCTGTGCAAGGGCCACATGCTTGCCGACGTCTCGGCGGTCCTTGGCTCCATCGACATCGTGTTCGGAGAGGTTGACCGCTAATGTCCGTACGTCGTCTCGCAGCCGAGCAACCCGCGAGCTTCGCGTTCTCCCCCGAGAACCTCGCCTGGGCCGAGAAGCAGGTTCAGAAGTTCCCGGAAGGCAAGCAGGCCTCCGCTGTTATCTCGATCCTGTGGCGCATTCAGGAGCAGGAAGGCTGGGTTTCCGAGCCGGCGATCCGCTGGGTCGGCGAGTTCCTCGACATGGCCTATATCCGCGTCCTGGAAGTCGCGACCTTCTACACCATGTTCCTGCTGGCTCCGGTCGGCAAGAAGGCGCACATCCAGGTATGCGGCACCACGCCCTGCATGTTGCGCGGCGCCAACAAGCTGATCGAGCGCTGCCGGGAGCGGATCCATCCGGAGCCGTTCCATGCGTCGGCGGACGGCAGCCTGTCGTGGGAAGAGGT
>JAFKJZ010000426.1 GCA_017305815.1 Hyphomicrobiales bacterium | reverse complement strand
ATCGGCTCGGCGATGGCGCCGGAAAGGCTGATGACGGCGCGGAACTCATCCGGATGGCGAAGCGTCAGGAACAGCGCCCCATACCCGCCCATCGACAGCCCGCCGATCGCCCGCCCGTCGCGGCACGCCGCCGTTGGCAGGCGCGCCTCGATCGCCGGAATGAAATCCTCGATCAGCGCCGTTTCCATGCGGCCAAGGCTGCCAGTATCAGAATTGTCGACATACCAGCTGTCGCCCGCGCCCGGCGCCACCACGACCATGGGCCGGATCTCGCCGGACGCGATCAGCCGGTCGAGGATGGTGGCGAGATTGCCCCAGGTGAACCAGTCGCCGTCGCGCCCGGTCAAGCCATGCAGCAGATAGAGCACCGGCCAGCGCTCGCCCGCCGCCGGCTGGCCGTCCGGGACATAGACCGCATAGGGAATAGCGCGGCCAAGAACCGGGCTCGGCGCCGACTGATGGAACTCCGTGCGGCTCGCCGCCTCCGCGCCCTGCGCCATGGCGAGCGCCAACCCGATCGCGCCGAAGCACGACAACAACCTACGGCACCGCATCCGCCCCTCCGCTTCCCCGCGCCTCCCGTCACTTGGACATGAGAAAATCTGGGAAAGGAAGCGGGTCACGAGGTCGGCGGCTAGCCGCCGCCGCGCTCCTTGCGCAGCTTGGCCCAATAGTCCATGCGTTTGCGGATGTCGCGCTCGAAGCCGCGTTCCACGGGCTGGTAGAAGCTCTGCCGGCCGAGCGCGGTGGGGAAATAGTCCTGCCCCGAAAAGGCATCCGGCTCGTCGTGGTCGTAGCGATAGCCGGCGTTGTAGCCCTCGTCCTTCATCAGCTTGGTCGGGGCGTTCAGGATGTGTTTGGGCGGCAGCAGCGAGCCACCCTGCTTGGCCGCCTGCATCGCCGCCTTGAAGGCGGTATAGACGGCGTTCGATTTCGGCGCGGTGGCGAGATAGACGGCCGCCTGGGCGAAGGCGAGTTCGCCCTCGGGGCTGCCGAGATAATCGTAGGCGTCCTTCGCCGCGCTGGCGACGACGAGCGCCTGCGGATCGGCGAGGCCGATATCCTCGACGGCCATCCGCACCAGCCGGCGACCGAGATAGAGCGGATCCTCGCCGGCGTCGAACATGCGCGCGAGATAGTAGAGCGCGGCATCCGGGTCCGAGCCGCGGATCGACTTGTGCAGGGCGGAGATCAGATTGTAGTGGCCGTCCTGGCCCTTGTCGTAGATCGGCGCCCGCCGCTGCACGATTTCCTGCAGTCCCTTGGCGTCGAAGATCTCGCCCGGCTTCGCCGCGCGCCAGACTTCCTCGGAGAGGGTCAGCGAGGCGCGGCCGTCGCCATCCGCCATCCGGATCAGCGCTTCGCGTGCCTCCTCGTCGAGGGGCAGCGGCTTGCCCTCGACCGCCTCGGCGCGATCGAGCAGCTTGGCGATCGATTCCTGCCCGTGCGAATGGAACACCAGCACGCGGGCGCGCGACAGCAGAGCGGCGTTCAACTCGAAGGACGGGTTTTCGGTGGTCGCGCCGACGAGCGTGACCGTGCCGTCCTCCATCACCGGCAGGAAGCTGTCCTGCTGGGCGCGGTTGAAGCGATGGATCTCGTCGACGAAGAGCAGCGTGCCCTTGCCGATCTGCCGCCGCCCCCGCGCCTGGTCGAACACCTTTTTCAAATCGGCGACGCCGGAGAAGATCGCCGAGATCTGTTCGAAATGCAGGTCCGTCTCATGCGCCAGCAGCCGCGCCACGGTGGTCTTGCCAGTGCCGGGCGGGCCCCAGAAGATCATCGAGCCGAGCGAACCGGAATTGAGCATGCGCGTCAGCGCGCCATCGGGACCGACCAGGTGGTCCTGACCGACCACGTCGGCAAGCCGTTCGGGGCGAAGCCTATCGGCCAGGGGCCGCGGCGCGGCCCTCTCCATTCCGGCTGCCTCGAACAGATTGCTCATCTCAAAACGTCCAACCGACTAGCGTCCGACCTGCGAACGGATCAGGCGACCGCCGCGCTCGATCACGAGCCTATAGCGCGAAGCCCGCTCCGCCGCGACACCGGCCAGGTCCTTCGTCGAGCCGATCTGCACGCCATTCGTCTCGACGATGATGTCGCCGGCGCGGAAACCGACGCCTTCCGCCGCCGAACCCTGCTCGACCGACTGGATCAGCACGCCCTTGTCGCGCTTGCCGGCATAGGCGAACTCCTCGATCACGGCCGGCGAGAGATTGACGACGGTGGCGCCGGCAAAGGGCGAGTTGCCGTCGATGTCGAAAACGTCTTTCCGGCCCGGATATAGTCGAGATTCACCCGGCCATCGACGCCCTTCGTGGCCAGGCGGTAATTGAGGCCGTTCGGATCGTCGACCTCGATGCCGTCGACGCTGATGACGAGGTCGCCCGACCTCAGGCCGGCCCGCTCGGCCGGGCTCGACGCCACCACGTCGGTGACGAGCGCACCACGCGGACGGCCGATGCCGAGACCGTCTGCGATCTCCGGGGTCACCTGCTGCAGGCCGGCGCCGAGCCACGGCAATTGCAGCTTGCCGTCCTTCAGCGCCGATTGAACGACGACGCGCACCATGTTGGATGGAATCGCGAATCCGATGCCGATCGAGCCGCCGCTGCGCGAATAGATCGCCGTGTTGATGCCGACCAGCTTGCCGTCCATGTCGACGAGCGCGCCACCGGAATTGCCGGGATTGATGGCCGCGTCCGTCTGCACGAAGAACTGGTAGTCCGAGGCGCCGATCTGCGTGCGGGCCAGCGCCGAGACGATGCCGCTCGTCACCGTCTGACCGACCCCGAACGGGTCGCCGATGGCGAGCACGAGATCACCGACCTCCAGCGCGTCCGAATCGGCATAGGAGACGACCGGGTACTGGCCGTCACCGCCCTTGAGGCGCAGCACGGCGAGATCCATCCGCTCGTCCTTCAGCACCACGTCAGCCTCGAGCTCGCGCTTGTCCGACAGCGCCACCTTGACCTCGTCGGCATTGGCGATGACGTGATAGTTGGTCACCACCACGCCGGACGCGTCGACGATGACGCCAGAGCCGAGCGACTGCTGCACGCGCTTGCGCGGCGCGTTGTCCATCTCGCCGCCAAAGAAGCGGCGGAAGAACGGGTCGTCCATGAAGGGCGAAGCCCGCTGCTGGATGACGCGCGAGGCATAGACGTTGACGACCGCCGGCGAGACGCGCTTGACGATCGGCGAGAAGGAATAGCGGAGGGCGGCCTCCGAGGGGGGGACCGTGCGTTCCGCTGCCATTGCCTGGCCGCACAGCAACGCGCTGGCCAATCCAACTGCAACCGCAATTCCAAACCGCATGGAGAGAGCCTTTCTGACGGGATTCCTTCGCCAAGAATGCTACACGAAATGCGGCGCGGCAGTGGCCTTCGCCGGCCGATGCCCGCTCCGGTTGGCGAGCGAATCCACAGGCGGTTCCCGAAACCACTGTTCAACTGCCACAGCCTCGCCCAGAGTTCGTGTCACCAAACCGGCGGATATTCGCTCCAGCCAGCCGGACGGCTCTTGGCGGCGAGCCCGACATCTGGATAATCCAGCCGGGACGAAGGGATCGGAATGCTCTGGATCGCACTGTTCATCGTAGGTCTGCTGGGTCTGCTGGCCGGGCTGGTCCCCCTGCTTCTCAATGGAATCAGCCGCACGAACTTTGCCGCGATCGCGATGGGCACCGTGCTGCTCGTCGCGGGCGCCGCTG
>JAFKJZ010000156.1 GCA_017305815.1 Hyphomicrobiales bacterium | reverse complement strand
GGCCATCCGCCGGATCTGGGACAAGCTCGAGCACCGGCTGACCCGCCATCTGCGCTCCGCATAGAAAACGCGACAGGCGGAGGCCGCCCGTCGCGTTCGAAAGGCCCGCGAAGACGGTCGACAGCGACCTATGCCGTGCCCTTGTCCTTTTCGAGCGGGATGTAGTTCAAGGGCAGCGCGGTCGCATACTTGATCTGCTCCATCGCGAAGGCCGACGACACGTCGGCGATGTCGATGCGCGAGATCAGACGCTTGTAGAACAGGTCATAGGCCTCGATATCAGGCACGACGACGCGCAGCAGATAGTCGACCTGACCGCTCATGCGATAGAATTCGACCACCTCGGGAACGTCTCGGATCACCTCGGCGAACCGTTTGAGCCACTCCTCATTGTGCTGGCTGGTGGTGATCGAGACGAACACCGTGACCTTGGCATTCACCTTCTTCGGGTCGAGGACCGCGACCCGCTTGGTGATGACGCCGTCTTCTTCCAGCTTCTGGATACGTCGCCAGCAGGGCGTCGTCGAAAGTCCGACTCGCCGACCGATTTCCGCGACAGGGATGGTGGCGTCTTCCTGCAGGATTTGCAGGATTTTTCGGTCGAGCCGGTCGATCATTCGGGAATCCTCTGCCTTGGAACTCGGCGACGGAGGCAATCTTTTCTAACCAAGACTGATACCGTTGCTGAATTGAGAAAATTATTCTTCGATCAATGCTCAGATCGGCCGAGTTTGTCAACTGTGGCCGCTCAGGCGCCCGGCCACGAGGCGCCGCAAGGTCGGGATCAGATCTGCTTCGAACCACGGATGCCGCTTGATCCAGCCTGAGTTGCGCCACGAAGGATGCGGGAGCGGCAGCACCGGCAGCGGCGACGTCTCGTCGAGGATGGCACGCCAGTCGGCGACGGTCTCCGTCAGGCCGCGTCGCACGCGGCTACCGAGATGGAACTTCTGGGCGTGCAGCCCGACGGCCAGCACCAGATCGATCGCGGGCAGTTCCGCCAGCAGCGCGCTGCGCCAGGCCGGCGCGCATTCGCGGCGCGGCGGCAGGTCGCCGCCCTTGGCGTCCAGCCCCGGAAAACAGAACCCCATCGGCGCAATGGCAATCCGGCTCTCGTCATAGAATTCTGCGGAGCCGATCCCCATCCAGGCGCGAAGCCGATCACCCGACGGATCGGTGAACGGCATGCCGGAGGCATGGACGCGCGTACCAGGCGCCTGGCCGGCGAGCAGGGGCCGACCGAGCGGATGGTCGACGCAGATGCGACAGGCGCGGATATCCGCGAGCAGCCTATCGAGTTCCGATTTCGACGCGGCGGCAGAATTCAGCATCGGCTTAACCATGTTCATCAAGCCGGCATTAAGCATTCGAAACCCAAATTCGACAACAACCTAGAGTGCTTCCTTCCAGGAAGTCGAGAGATGCAGGGCCTGACCACGGCGACATTCGAACAGGAAGATCTGCCGCATCCGTCCGGCTGCCACGAGCGGCGGCGCGCGGCCGCTTCGGCCTGCCCGGAAGTCGCATTCAAGACCGGTGCTCCGGCCCCAGACTCGTCCGCCATCAATCGAATCCTGCTCGCCGGCTATGCCCGCACCCGGCTCCTCTGCGGCCTTGTCGGCATCGGCGCCACCCTGCTGGCCGGTTTCCTTGTCTCCGCCTGGCTACCACCGGCTTCCACCGTAGTCTGGACGGCAGTCGCGCTCTGCGCCCAGACTTTGCTGACCGTTCTCTGCCTGTGCTTCCGCAAGCCGAACGGGCTCTCGTCGCGGCTCTGGACGAGCCTGTTCGTCTTCGCCGAGTGGCTCTGCGGCCTGAGCTGGGCCTGGCTGCTGGTTCTGCTCGTTCCCGAGCAGCGCGTCGACCCCGCCGTCCTTCAGCTTGGCGTCATGCTGGCGGTGATATCGGCGGGAACTACGTTCGCCGCGGCGCTTCCCGCCGCCGCGACCGCTGCGACGGCGCCGGTGGCGCTCACCATGGTCGTGCTGTTCGCCGCGCGCCAGGCGCCGCTCTATCTGGTGCTAGCCTTCCTCGCGATCGCCACCGAAATCCTGTTCCTGTCGCTGTCGCAGCGCCTGCATCGCTCGCTCCGCAACGGCGTCGCCGATCGCACCGAACGCGCGCGGCTGACCGGCGAACTGACGGCGGCACGGGCTGCCGCAGCGCATTCGCTGCGGATCGCCGACGAGGCCAACCGGGTTCGATCCCGCTTCCTGGCGACCGTCAATCACGAACTGCGCACGCCGCTCAACGCCATTCTCGGCTTCTCCGAGGTGATGAAGAACGAAGTGCTCGGGCCGATGCAGAACGGCACCTATCGCGACTATGCCGCAGACATCCACGCAAGCGGCAGCCATCTGCTGGCGCTGATCGACGAGGTCCTCGACTTTTCCGGGATCGAGGCCGGTCGCTACGAGCGGGAGGAGATCCCGGTTGATCTCGCCGAAATCGCTGCCTCCGGCGAAGCGACGGTCGCGGCCCGCGCTCTCGAGCGAGGCCAGAGGCTCACCGTCGAGGCCGAACCCGATCTGCCGAAGCTCCGCGCGGATCCGCGCGGCCTCCGACAGATTCTGCTTCACCTGCTTTCCAACGCCGTGAAGTTCGCGCCGGCGGATGGCGAAATCACCGTTCGCGTCGGCTGGACGGCGGGCGGCGGCCAGTATGTTTCGGTCAGCGATAACGGCCCCGGCATCCCGGCAGCCGAGCTCGCCACCGTGCTCTCGCCGTTCGGCCGGGGCGACCACCCGGTGCGGATGGCAACGCCGGGATTGGGGATGGGCCTGCCGATCGCCGCCGCGATCACCGCGCTGCATGGCGGCAGGTTCGAGCTCCGCTCGGTCCTGGGCGAGGGCACGACGGCCCTTGCCACCTTCCCACGCTCGCGCGTCCTCGTGCCGGAACCGATGGCAGCGGCCGAGCGCGAGGGCAATGTGCTCCTCTGGCGCTCGGCGAGCTGAGCCTCAGCCCTTCTCGGATACGCCGGCCTGGGCGAAGGTCGCCATGCCGGTGTGGATCTCCGCCGCCGCCTTGACCAGGCCAGCCGCCATCGCGGCGCCGGTGCCCTCGCCGAGCCGCATGCCGAGATCGAGCAGCGGGGTCTTGCCCATCGCCGCCAGAAGCTTCGCATGCGGCGGCTCCGCCGAGACATGGCCGAACTGGCAATGGTCCAGCGACGCCGGATCCATCTTGTAGAGCACCGCGGCAGCAGCCGTCGCGACATAGCCATCGACGATCACCGGGATGCGGCTCATGCGGGCGGCGAGGATGGCGCCGGCCATGGCGGCGAGCTCGCGGCCGCCGAGACGGCGCAGCACTTCGAGCGGATCGCCGAGATGGGACGCATGCAGCTCCAGAGCCGCGTCGATCGCGGCGGCCTTGCGCGCCAGTCCCTCGGAGTCGACGCCGGTTCCCGGTCCGACCCAGTCGCGGCCCGTGCCGCCGAACAGGCCGGCGGCAACGGCGCCGGCGACCGTCGTGTTGCCGATGCCCATCTCACCGATCGCCAGGAGATCGATGCCGCCGGCCGTCGCCTCCATGCCGAACGCCATGGTGGCGGCGCAGCCGGCCTCGTCGAGCGCCGGTTCGACCGTTATGTCGCCGGTCGGAATGTCGAGGGCGAGGTCGAACACCTTCAGCCCGAGATCGTAGACGATGCAGATCTGGTTGATCGCGGCGCCACCGGCAGCGAAATTCTCGACCATCTGCTGGGTGACGCTGGCGGGATAGGCGGAGACGCCACGCGCGGCGACACCATGATTGCCGGCGAAGATCGCCACCAGCGGCCGCGTGACGGCGGGGCGCGCCCTGCCCTGCCAGCCACCGAGCCATTCCGCCAGTTCCTCGAGCCGGCCGAGCGAACCCGCCGGCTTGGTCAGCTGCGCGTCACGGGCTCGAATGGCGAGCACCGCCGCTTCATCGCGTCCCGGCATCTCGTCGAAGAGAGCGCGGATGTCGTCGAAGGGAAGTCCGGAGGCAGAGCGGGCCATGCGTATCTCGGCTTTTGGTGCGGGGTGGGAGGAAGCGGCACGCCTGGCGAGACGCACACCGGGTGAGACTCTTGGCGGCCGGCCGCGCGGCGATCTATAACCCTCCACCAGCGTACCGCAAGCACCGATGAGGCTGAGTCGGTGCGGCTATCCGCCGACCCGAGGGCAATTCCCATGACGGACGACCCGTATCCGACCCTGTTTCGCGCGTCCCTCTCCGAACTCGCGGCGGCGACAGCCTTCCTGACGCGCCTGCCGGCGACCTGGCTCGGGGTAGCGTCGGACCGTCGACCCGATTTCACGGTCGCGGCCCGCGCCTTCCCCGGTGTCGGGCTCATCGTCGGACTG
Organism: Hyphomicrobiales bacterium; assembly: GCA_017305815.1. Classification (GTDB taxonomy): domain Bacteria; phylum Pseudomonadota; class Alphaproteobacteria; order Rhizobiales; family Kaistiaceae; genus Kaistia; species Kaistia nematophila. Next base: position 14,513 of record JAFKJZ010000156.1, on the reverse strand, counting down.
GTCGGCGCCATTGCCCTGCTGCTCGCCCACGCGCTCGGCCTGCCGCTCCTGGCATCGGCTGCGGTCTCCCTGGCGGCGACCATCGCGCTCACCGGCGCGCTGCATGAGGACGGTCTCGCGGATACGGCAGACGGCTTCGGCGGTGGCACGACGGCGACCCGCAAGCTCGAGATCATGCGCGACAGCCGGATCGGCACCTTCGGCGCCGTCGCCCTCGTCCTGTCGCTGCTGCTGCGTGCCACCCTGCTCGCCAATCTGCTTCCCTACGGCGCCTGGCCCGTCGCCACCGCGCTCGTTGGAGCCGAAATCGTTAGCCGCGCAGCCATCGTCCACCTCTGGGCGGCGCTGCCACCGGCACGCTTCGAGGGTCTCGCCAGCGCCACCGGAAGGCCGTCGCGCGACACCAGCCTGACCGCAATTGCCATCGCCGTGGTAGCCGCTCTGGTCTGCGGCGCCATCGGCACCGGCATCTTTCCGGTCGTCGTCGCTCTCGTCGTCGCCGGGCTCGTGACCTATGCCTTCCAGTTCCTCTGCGCCTCGCAGATCGCCGGCCAGACGGGCGACACGCTCGGCGCCGCGCAGCAGATCGCGCTCGTCGCCTATCTGATGGCGATCGTCGCGGCGACATGATCTCGCCCTGCATCAGCGTCTGCGTTCTCGATCCGCAATCCGAGCTCTGCGAGGGCTGCGGCCGCTCGCTTGACGAGATCAGCCAGTGGTCGCGGATGACGGAGGATGAGCGCCGGGCTGTGATGGAGCGGCTGGCCGACAGGCCGGAAAGGCACGCCAGGGCGGACGCCTGACGCGCAGGCCCTGCCCCTCAGGATGCCCCCAAGAAAACGGCCGCCAATGGCGGCCGTTTCGTATTCTTAACCCCAAAGGACCGCCATTAAGCCGTGGCGTGCGCCTCGGCAGCGGCGCGGCGGCCTTCCCGATTGGCCAGCACGCTGACGATCAGCAGCTGGAAGAAGTGGTAGAGCATGATCGGCGCGATGATCAGGCCGAGCGCCGGCGAGCCGGAGAACATCAGCTTGGCCAGAGGCACGCCGGTTGCCAGTGACTTCTTAGAGGCGCAGTAGAGACAGGCAATGGTGTCGGCGCGGTTCAGGCCCATCATGCGGCACGGGATCATCATCAGGCCGTAGATGATGAAGAACAGCGCAATCACGCCGACGATGATCGCAACGATCAGGCTGACGTCATGGCCGGCCCAGACCCCTTCAACGATCGAGTCGGAGAAGGAGTTGTAGACGATCGCCAGGATGATGGCGCGGTCGGCGAGACGGATCGCCTTGATGTTGCGGGTCGCCCAGGCATAGAGCCAATGACGGGCGATCTGGCCAATGATGATTGGCAGCAGCACCAGCAGCACGATCTTGCCAATAACCGGCAGAAGCGGCATGCCGACGCCGGTCGACGACAGGAACCATGCCATCAGGAGCGGCGTCGCGAACACGCCGATCAGGCTCGACAGCGTCGCGTTGAAGATCGCGACCGGGACGTTGCCGCGCGCCAGCGACGTCATGGCAACGGAGGACGACACGGTCGACGGCAGCGCCGCGAGATAGAAGAAGCCGATCCACACCTCCTCGGGAACAAAGCCCTTGAGCGGCGTACCGAGCACCAGGACGACGATCGGGAACAGCACGAAGGTACAGAGCTGGACGGCGATGTGGACCCGCCAGTGGCGGATGCCGGCATGCATGCGCTCGGGCGCAAGGGTCAGGCCGTAGAGGAAGAAGATCACCGCCACGCCGTAGGTCGCGATGGCATCCATGTGCAGGACGCCACCGGACTCGCCGGGCCCGGGAACGGCGATCGCTGCGAGGACCACGAGGACCAACGCAATCAGAAAGCCGTCGATCGTGAAACCGCGGATCGTCATATCGGGAGTGCTTTCATTGCAGGCGAGAATCCGCCGGAGCGGATGGGTATGCCATCCATACCGAGCCGTGCCGCCGCGATAAAGACACTTGGTGACACAGCACTTTCGCCTCAGGCGGCCGCATTGGCCGCGACCGAGGCAGCAATGTCGTCGACCGCATCCATGGCGCGATGGAACACGTCGATGCCGACATGGCGCCCGGCACCTTCGACCGTCAGGATCTGGCGGAAACGCCGCGCACCCGGCCGGCCGTGATAGAGCCCAAGCATGTGCCGGGCCATGTGGCTGACCGGCGTCCCGGCCGCGATCTGCGCCTCGATATAGGGCAGCATCGCCTCCAGGATCGCGCGCGGCTCAGGATCGACCCGATCGATGCCGTAGATCCGGCGATCGGCGGCTGCGAGCATCTCGGGTTCCTGATAGGCGGCGCGGCCGATCATGACGCCGTCGACATGGACGAGATGCCGCTCGGCCTCGTCGAGCGTCTTGATGCCGCCATTGATGCCGATGAAGAGATCCGGCAACCGCGCCTTCAACCGATAGACCCGGTCATAATCAAGCGGGGGGATATCGCGGTTTTCCTTCGGCGACAGGCCCTGCAGCCAGGCCTTGCGCGCATGCACCCACAGCGCATCGACCCCGGCAGCGACCACGAGATCCGCGAGCGTGTCGAGCGCGATCTCCGGATCCTGATCGTCCACGCCGATGCGGCACTTGACGGTAACCGGGATTAAGACGGCCGCCTTCATCGCGGCGACGCAATCGGCGACCCGCTGCGGCTCCCGCATGAGGCAGGCGCCGAACGTTCCGGACTGGACCCGGTCCGACGGGCAGCCGACATTCAGGTTGATCTCGGCATAGCCGTATTCGGCGCCGATCCGCGCCGCCTCCGCGACCTTTGCCGGATCTGAGCCGCCGATCTGCAGCGCGACCGGCTGTTCGGCCGGATCGAACCCGAGCAGCCTCTGCCGGTCGCCATGCAGGATCGCCTCGGCGACGACCATCTCCGAATAGAGCAGCGCTTCCTTCGACAGCAGCCGGTGGAAATAGCGGCAATGCCGATCCGTCCAATCCAGCATCGGCGCGACGGAAAGCTTATGTCTTTGATATTGCGTCATGTTTATGAGTCTTGCCGAAAATCGGGCGTGCTTGTCCCTCTCTATAGGCGATCTCGGCACCGTTTGGCCAATTGGCGCAGCGGTCGCCCTGCCCGGCCGTGACCCGGACCGGCGCCGATGCTATGCCTCGACATTCATGCATCAGGAAGGTTTCCCACTATGACGCTGCGCGTCGTTTCGCTGAATGCCTGGGGCGGCAAGTTGCATGCGCCGCTCATGCGCTATCTCGCGAACGTCGAGGCCGACATATTCTGCCTGCAGGAGATAGTCCGCACGCCGGCCGCGCATTCCGACTGGCTCGAATATCGCGACGGCGAACACATCCTGCCGCAGCGAACCCATCTGTTCGAGGAAATCCAAGCGATCCTGCCGCATCATGACGGCATGTTCTCGCCGACCGCGCGCGGCGAACTGTTCGACGGCGCCGGCACCGTGCCGTCGGAATTCGGGCTGGCGACCTTCGTCCGCGCCTCGCTGCCGATCATCGGCCAGGCAATGGACTTCATCCACGGCGCCTTCTCGCCCCATGGCTGGGGACCGCATCCAAGGGGCCGCAACGCGCATGGCGTGCGGCTCTACAGCTATGACGGCGACTTTCCGGTGACGGTCTTCCAGTTGCACGGGCTGCGCGACAGGAACGGCAAGGGCGACACGCCGGCGCGGGCGGCACAGGCCGAAGCGTTGCTGCGGCTGATCGAACGCCTCTGGCACCGCGGCGAAAGGCTGATCGTCTGCGGCGACCTCAACCTGCTCCCCGACAGCAACACCTTCGAGGTGCTGAGCCGGCTCGGGCTCGTCGACCTGGTCACGAGCCGGGGCTTCACGAGCACGCGCACGTCCCACTACGAGAAGGACGGCCGTTTCGCCGACTACATGCTGGTGACGCCAAACGTCGAGGTCGTCCGGTTCGACGTCGTCGCCGAACCGGAAGTCTCCGACCACTGCGCGCTGCGGCTCGACTTCAGATAGCGAGCGCCAGCTTGCGCGGCGCAACCGTCTGGGCGTTCTGCTGCAAGGCCAGTTCCCAGCGCAGGGCGTCGGCGACGATCTGGTCGAGCTGGTCGCGCGCCGGCTTGAAGCCGAGACGCGAGCGGATCAAGTCCGTCGCCGCCACCAGCGACGGCGGGTCGCCCGCGCGGCGGGGCGCCAGGCGAACGTCGAACTCGACGCCCGAGACACGCTTGACCGCCTCGATCACCTCCAGCACCGAGAAGCCGCGGCTATAGCCGCGGTTCAGCGTCAGGCTCTCACCGCCCGCCTCCAGGTGATCGAGCGCCAGCATGTGGGCGGCGGCGAGATCGCTGACATGGATGTAGTCGCGCACGCAGGTGCCGTCCGGCGTCGGGTAGTCCTGGCCGAAGACGTCGAGGTGGCTGCGCTGGCCCAGCGCCGCCTGGCAGGCGAGCTTGATCAGATGCGTGGCGCGTGGGAAGGACTGGCCCGAGCGGCCCTGCGGATCGGCGCCGGCGACATTGAAATAGCGCAGCACGACCGAGCGGATGTCATGCGCCGCCACCGTGTCGCGCAGCATCCATTCCGTCATCAGCTTCGAGGCGCCATAGGGCGAGATCGGCTGCATCGCCGACGTCTCGCTGATCGGGCTCACGGCCGGCTCGCCATAGACCGCGGCAGTCGACGAGAAGATGAAGTTGCGAACCCCACCTTCGACGGCGGCCGCGATCAGGGCCCGCGACTTGACGGTGTTGTTGAAGTAGTAGCCGAGCGGATTGGTGACAGAATCCGGCACGACGATCGAGCCGGCGAAATGCACGATCGCGGTGACGTCGAATTCGCGGATGAGGCGCTTCAGCAGCGCCTCGTCGCCGCAATCGCCCCGCACCAGCGGCACGCCGTCCGGCACCTGGCCGACGAAGCCGGTCGAGAGATCATCGAGGACAAGAGTATCGCGCCCCGCGTCGGCGAGCGCCAAGACCATGTGACTGCCGATATATCCGGCGCCACCGGTGACGAGAACGGTCATTCGGTGTTCCTGCTGTTGGGCTTGAGGGTGATCATGAATAGAAGCTCATCTGGTCCGGCCCGATCTCGGCGAGGGTGACGTTCTCGATCAGGAAGCCGCTGCCGAAGCCGAAATCGACATGCACGCCCTCAGCCGTGTCGTAGGCATGGGCGAGGAAGCCGGAATAGTTGGCGAAGGCGCGTCCCGAGACCGGCTGGAAATAGAGGTGATCGCCCTCGGCGACGCTGAAGTCGGTGATGCGGTCGAACCCTTCGTCATACTGGCCGTCGAAGATGAAGGTATCCGCGCCGGCGCCGCCGGTGAGCGTGTCGTCGCCGCGCGCGCCGCGCAGCCGGTCGTCGCCATCGTCGCCGAACAGCTGGTCGCTGGCGCGGCCGCCATGCACCGTGTCGTTGCCGGTGCCGCCATGAAAGGTGACGACGCCCGCCGTCGACAGCATCTGCACATAGTCGTCGCCGCTGCCGCCGACGATGTCGAAATCAACGACGTGCAGGGTGCCGTTGGGCCCGTAATCCGGCCCAAACAGCGTCAGCTTCTCGATGTTCTGGAACGTGCCCCCGGTCGAGGTCGTGCCGGCCTGCATGTCGATCCAATACGATCCGGAGCTCGGCGTCTTGATCTGCAGCGTGTCGACGCCGTCGCCGCCATCGATCCAGTCCGGATTCATGTCGTTCATGTAGATCGTGTCGTTGCCGGCACCGGCATTGATGCGGTCATAGCCGCCGCGCCCATTGATGAGGTCGTCGCCGGCACCACCATGAATGACATTCGAGCCGGAATCGCCGGCAAGCACGTCGTTGTAGTTGCTGCCCCAGATGTCTTCGATAGAGACCAGCACGTCGCCATGGGCGAAGCCGCCGACCTGGCTCGCCCGCTCGAGACTGACGTCGACGCCGGCGGTCGAGCCGCCATAGTCGACGCGGTCGCGCCCCTCGCCGCCATCCAGCCGATCGGCTCCCGCGCCGCCATCCAGCACGTCGTTGCCGTCGCCGCCCATCAGCCAGTCGGCGCCCTTGCCGCCATGCAGAACGTCATTGCCGCCATAGCCGCGCAGCTCATCATCGCCGCTGCCGCCAAGCAGAAGGTCGTTGCCCGAGGCGCCCGAGACGTAGAACTTCTCGACATTGACGATCTTGCTGCCGATCTCGCCCCAGGGCCGAACATCGATGGTCACGTCGCCGTCGGAATCGACGGCGTCGATCGAAACGGCGTCGTAACCATCGCCACCATCGATCCAGGCGAAATCGATCCGCGCCGAAAAGGTGTCGTCCCCCGCGCCCCCGAGCATCACGGTGCCCGGGTTGGCCGGCCCGGCCAGATTGTAGAGGACGTCCTGCCAGAGATGGTCGTTGCCGTCGCCACCATCCATGAAGTCCGCGCCACCAAAGCCGCCGAGATCGTCATTGCCCGCCCCGCCGATCAGGATGTCGTCGCCAGCCGTTCCGAAGGCGATGTCGTCATGGATCGAGCCCATGAACTCCAACCGCTCGAAGCCGGTCGCCAGTTCGCCATCGAGCGCGACATAGTCGCCATCGTCGACGAGCGACAGATCTCCATTCGGCTGATGCCAGACGATGAAGCCGGGGCCGTCGCCCGCATCGGCGCGAAAGTCCGTCGCGTCGACGACGAGCGTGTCGAAGCCGCCGCCTCCGAGCGCGGAGGAGACGCTCGACACGACGATGCGATCGTCGCCGGCGCCACCCTCGATGTGGTCGAGCCCGCCATTGCCGTGGATGATGTCGTCGCCGTCCTCACCGAAGAGACTGTCGGCCCCGGCGGTGCCGTAGATCGTATCGTTGCCGGGTGTTCCGTGAACATCGACCATGACTAGATCCTCCCCTCGCCTGTCCTCGTCAGGCAACCCTGAGCATGCCGGCGTCCGTCTTCTTCGCGGACCGGTCGACCAGCTTGTTGTCGATCCTGTTCTCGATCAGGAATTTGCGTGTTTCGTCATAGACGTTGCCCCAGGCCGCGTTGAACGCATCGAAGCGCCATTGCTCCCAATAGTCCTCGAGCACGAAAGCGCTGTTGCCGAAGACGTCGTAACTCGGGATCCGGTAGGTCTCGGCGAACTCGGCGGTACGGCTGTCATAGGTGAAGTAGATCGACGGCACGCCGTTCGCGAGCGCCATCAAATTGCCGTGCAGCCGGTAGCCGAGCACCAGGTCCTGCTGGCGGACGAGCGCTTCATAGTCGGCGACGACATCCGAATAGAACAGCCGCTCGCGATAGAGCCGCTCCATCGGCTCGTCGAAATACCATCGCGACGCCCAGCCGTCCGCGCGAAGCGAGGCGATCGCCTCCTCCTTCTGCGCGTCCGTCCCGAAGACGAGCTTCTTCTCCTCCACCTCGCCCTGCGCCATCAGCACGGAATCGAAACGGCCGGCGAGCGACTTCACCAGGTCGCGATGGAACGTCAGATAGCGCTCGATATTCTGCGCATAGGCCGGCGAAACCTCGCGTCGGAGCGTGATGCCGATCTTCTGGATGTCGGCGAGCGGCCCCAGCTTGATGCTGAGGTTCGGATCGAGCCGTCGGAAGGCCGTCGGGCAACCGACGATCCGGACATTGTCGATGCCGAGGTCGCCGAGAACTTCCGCAGAGAATGCACCGCGCACGCCGATCGACGTGCTCAGGTCGGCAATGACCCGCAGCACCTCCTTGGTCGCCTCGGAGAGTTCCATCCGCCCCTTGACCGGAGCCTGTGCGCCAATACCGAAAGCAAGGACCGGCAGGCCCAGCTTCTTCAGCACGGCGGCGGCATCGTGCCATTCCATCTCGCCGTGAATGTAGTTCGAGCCGCGCAGCAGGACGTAATCGTATTCGTCGCGCAGCCGATCAAGACTGGACCAGTCCGGATTGTCGATCTCGAGAACGCCGATCTTGTCGAAGCTCAGCACCTTCAGCGAGGAATCGAAGACGAACGCGTCTCCGATGTTGTGATAGCGATCGATGGAGCGCTGTATGTTCTGGTACTGGTACCAGCGTACCGAGTCGTGATCATAGATCTCACCGGATGGGATCATTACCAGCAATCGTGCCATATCGGCCTCCTCCTTATCCCCCCAGGGATATTCCGCGCCTGTCTCGGGCGGTTTGCGCGCGATCGCTCACGCGCGTTCGAGTTGGCCGGCCTCGGCGTCATGCGCATGGGCATGGCGATCGAGAACGGCGCGATAGAGAGCGAGATGCTGCTCGGCGCAATCGACATGGCCGAGCGGGCGACGCATCGTGCCGCGCAGGCTCTCCCACACCTGACCGTTTGACAGCACGTCGACGAACCGATCGGCGAGGTCCTCGGGCGAGCCGACGCGGAAGTGCAGTCCGTCCTGCCCGTTCCGCACCTTCTCGGCCATGCCGCCGATGTTGCTGCAGAGCAGCGGGCGGCCGTGGAACAGCGCCTCCTGGATGACGACCGGCGAGTTCTCCCACCAGATCGACGGCACGACGACCCAGTCGACCGTCTGCATCAACTCGGGGAGCTCGCTGTTCTGGTAGGAGCCGTAGAAGCGAACCCGGCTGCCGGCGTCCTCGATCAGCTTCCGCATGCGCGCCTGGAACTCGGGCGGCTGGAATTCGAGGTTGGCGCCGAAAATCATCAGGCGGGAATCCTCGCCCCAAACCCGTTCCGGCACGCGCGCGACCGCGTCGATCAGCACGTCGACGCCCTTGAATGGCGTCATCTGGCCGAAGAACGCGAAACGGCTGCGGCGCTGCTCCGCGCCGGGCAGGACCCGCGGCGGCGCCGGCTCGGTCATGGCCAGGCCATTCTCGATGACGAAGAGCTTGTCCGGCGACAGGCCCCAGGCGGCGTAGCGCTCGGCGAGAAAGCGGCTCGGCGAGACATAGACATCTGCAAGCTCAAGCATCGAGCGCACGAAGCGCTCTCGCTTCAGGAAGCCGGCCGGCGCGATGTCCGGAAAGCAGCTGTGGCAATCGGTCGGCGATGCGCGTCGGCAGAGCTGGTTGCTCCTGGTCTTCACCATCTGGCCGTGATGGTGGCAGATCGACAGGAACTCATGGAAGGTGACGATGATCGCCGCATCGGGAAGCGCCTCGCGCACCGCATAGAGCGCTTCGAGGCCGAGCCCGAGGATGTGGTGGAAATGCACAACGTGCGGATTTATGTCGCGAACGAAACGCACGAGGTCGCGACGGATATCATCGGTGTTGCGGTTCGACAGATAGAAATGATCGAAATCGTCGCTGTGGAACAGGATGTCCGACGCGCTTTGGCGCAGGCTCATCAGCGCCGTGCCGGAATGGCGCGGCGTGGGTGAACCGACCCGCGCAAGATAGACGGATTTGACCCCCGCCAGCGCGTTCAGGCCCTTGTGCAGGTTATGCGAGGCGATCTCACCGCCACCGAGCGACAGGCTCGGATGACCGTGGCTGATGACGAGGACACGAAGATTCTCGGTCATGCGGCCTCCGCATGCGCCATGGCGGTGAGAGTTTCCGCCCAGCGGGCATTGAAGACAGCCCTGTCGACGCTACGGGCATGCATCTCCCAGGGATTGACGCTGTCGGCCGGCGCCTCGGCGCCCAGCACGCGCACGCCGGGCAGCCACCAGGCCTTCAGCCCGGCCTTGGCGAGGCGCAGTGCGAGATCGAGGCCCTTCTCGCGATTGCCGAGATAGCCGTAGCCCTCCTGGCCGAGGCTCGCCATCGCCGCCTTTGACAGGATGCAGCATTCGAGATTGGCGGCCGGCGTCGCGGCGGGGGTGATCGCGTCGAGCGTCGCGGCGGGGTAGCCGACATAGTTCTCGGCGAGGCCGCCCTCCTCGCTTGACAGCCGATAGCCGGCCCAGCGGATGGAGTCGTCCTCGTAGATCAAGGCGGGCGAGATGATCGAGAGGGCGTCATGCTCCAGATGCGCGGCGCGCAGACGTCCGAGCCAGCCGCGCTCGGCCGGCACCAGGGCGGCCGAGAACAGCACCACGCGATCGGTCCTGGCGACATCGGCGCCGACGATCAGGGCATCGAATACATCCGAGAAGGCGCTGACCCCAACCAGGTCGATCGACAGGCCGTAGAAGTCAGCGAGCCGGCGGATTTCGCCGCGCAGTTCGGCGATCGTCTGCTCGGGACCGGCGAGCACGATTGGCGCCGTCCGGATCTGTGGGTCGAGCGCCATCAGGGCGATCAGCGTCGTGGCATCCGCCGTTTGTCCGTCGAGCCCGATCACCAGCGTCGTATCCGCGCCGCCCGGGCTCGGCACGCCGACATGCTCGATGCCCTCGACTCCGGCCGGTTTAGTCGCCGCCGACGCCACCAACGGAATGAGCTGCCGCTCGACGATCTCCGAGACGGAGATGGCGCGGGCGCTGATCGACTTCAGCTGGCGGGTGACAGCTTCGCGATAGGAAACCCGCTTCGGTACGACCGGCAGGTAGGCCGGCGGCGCGTGCGGAATGACGAACTCGATGTAAACGGGAGCGCTGCCGTCGGGATCGAAATCCGGCACGAACGCCACGAAGCCATGACCGTGCCGATCGGGGTCGAGCTGCGACAGGAAGGGCGCCTTGCCATCGAAAGCGCGCGTGACATCCGGCCGATCCGTCCGGCTCCAGACCGGCTTCAGGTCGACGGAAGCCTGCCGGCGGCGCAGCCTGATCGCACCGACGCGATGGTCGGGATCGAGCAGCCAGCCGCTGATCAGCAGGCCGCCCTGTTCGATGCGAAGCGCGTGATCGATCGCCATCCTCACAGGAAGGGCGAGAGAGGAAACCGTGTCGAGGCCTTCGTAACGATAGGCCGCATCCCGCAAACGGCCGATGACCTCGGCCGGACCGCGCAGTTTTGGCAGGATGGCGCGGGCGTAGCCGGGCGTATCGCGGGGCGAAGCCAGAAGCCGCTGTTCATAGACATCGGCATAGCGCCAGCCGTCGCGGCTGCGCACATAGACGCGCTGCATGCCGAAGGGATCGATCGGCTCAGGCGCGACCAGCACGGCCGCGAAGCCCTTGCCGCTATTGTTCAGATCCTGGCGGTCAAAGGCGGCGGCGGTGCACTCGGCGATCTGCGGCGTGGCTCCGCCGATCAGCACGCGGCTGACGCCCGGCATCATCTCCTGCGACCATCCCTGCAGATAGACGTCGCCATCCTCGAAAGCGCCGATGATCTCGATGAAGCCGTCCGCCTTGGCGCCGGCCTCGACGAGCGCGGTCATCGCCGCAAGTTTGCGCCGGCTTATCGGCCCCTGACTCAGCATGCCGACGATGGCATCGACCACCGCCGGCGTGCCGGGTCCGGCAAGATCGCCGATGGTGGCAGCGAGCGCGGCCGGCCGCATCAGGTCCGGCAGCACGCGGTAGGAAAGGGCGCGCCCCTGCCCGCGAAACGTCACGGCGTTCAGCCGCTGCCCCTTCAGCGGACCGGTGAAGACGAGCGCCACGAAACCATGCGAGGCCCGCCCCTTGCTGTCGACGAGAGGCCAGCTCACGACCGGCGCCTTGCCCGGCAGCTGATGAGCCAGGAAGTTCCCGCCGGCGAGATCACGGACGAGCGTCTCGTTGATCGGGCATGCGATCGCGGTCTCGACCTTCGGCTGGGCGGTCGCCTCCCGGCGGTGCGATCCGCCCGGCGTCCCCTTGGTCGTGGCGCCCGGCTCCTTGGGAGTTGCCTCCACCGAGCCGGGTTCTTCATCGCCGCGATAGATCATTCGCTTCCGGTCCTGGTCGTGTCAGTTGAGAAAGGCGATCAGCGCCACGCCTGCGCCCACCGCCGCCCCGATCAATCCCGCGAGCAGCAGCAGCAGCGGCTTGGTTTCGCCACGGCCCCGCCGCGCCAGCGCGTCGATACGCCCCTCCAGGCCGGCGACGATGCCGTCGAAGCGCATCAGAAACACCTCCAACTCGGAGAGGCGGCTGACGATCTCGGTCTGCGTGGTCTCGATGTGCTCGAGCTGGGCGGGCGGGGCCTCGCCTGTCGCGGCGCCCTCGGCATTGCGCTGGATGCCGCGCTGGTTGAGCTGAAGCTGGCGCTGAGCCGCCATCAGCACTTCGAGCTTTTCCAGCACGCGCGTCAGCGGCGCCGCGATCAACGCCTCCGCCGCCTGCTCATCCAGCGTCGGCGCGTAGAGGATGCGCTCCTCGCCCGTGGGCGAGATCGCCACGATCGAGAGGTCGCGCTGGCGGTTGATGACGCCTTCGGGCAACGGAATGTCGAAGGCATGCTGGCCGTCGCCGACGCCGTTGCGGCGCAGGTCGGAGCGCAGCTTGTCGGCTGTCGCCTCCACGAGCTTCTCGGAGCCGAGCGAGACAACGATCTGCATCCGCGCGCTCGGCTGGCTGCGATCGAACGCCCAGCCATAAAGGCGGCCATTGTCGATCGCATCGACCCGGCCTGTCAGGCCGACCGGAACCTCGGTGGCCTTCGGTTTCTGCTGCAGGGGAATGGCTTCCGCGGCGGATGGCATGGTGAGCTCCTTCAAGCCGGGATGTTGGCGTGCGAGAGCGCGCCGAAGAGGGTGAGATAATCGCGCGCGACGTCATCGACGGTTGGCGGCGACACGGCGTTGGCGGAGAGCCGCCGCCAGAGATCGGGATCAGCGGCCGCCTGGCGCAGGGTCCGCGCGAGGTCGATCGGATCATCGGGCGCAACGGTCAGGCCGTTGACGCCATGCTTTATCATCTCGGCCATGCCGCCGATGCCGCTGACGATGACCGGCCGCCCCTGCTGCTGCGCCTCCTGGATGACGAGCGGGGCGTTTTCCCACCAGATCGACGGCACAACGACCCAGTCCACGGCCGCCATCAGGCTCGGTACGTCCTGCCGACGATAGGGACCGCGCCGCACGACATGCGACGACGTCCGCGCGAAGCGCTCGTCGAGCTCGGTCTTGAACGCATCGGCCTGGAACGGCGTACCGCCATGGATACGGAGCTCGAAATCCGTGCCCGACCCGATCAGCCTCTCTGCCGCGTCGAGCAGCACAGTGCCGCCCTTCCACGGGTTGAGATTGCCGAAATAGCCGAAGATGTTGCGAGGAGCACCGTCCTCTCGCAGCGACGGCACCCTGCCACCGTCCGGCTGGCCGTTTGAAATGACGTCGATCTTGTCGGCGTCCAGGCCCCAGGCGATGAAGCGATCCCGCAGGAAGGCGCTCGGCGAGACAAAGCGGTCGACCGTCGTCAGCAGCGTCTTCAGGTAGCGCTCGCGCAGCAGGAACTGATCGGCGGCGACCTCGGGAAAACAGCCATGGCAGCGGTCGGGCGACGCGCCATGGCAGCGCTCGCGCCCGGTGGTGCGCATCATCAACCCGTCATGGGCACAGATCAGGTAATAATCGTGCAACGTCATGACGATTTGTGCTTCCGGCAGGACCCGGCGCACGAGGGCCGGGAACTCCGCGCCGATCAGCAGCAAATGATGGATATGCACAACGTCGGGCCGGAACTCGCGCAGAAGTTCCTCAAGGTCGGGAATCACGCCGTAGAGATCGACCTGGCTCATGAAGAAGCGGTCGAAATGTCCCGCCCAGAGCAGCATCTCGTCGGCACCGCTGCCGATGCCCTGGAAGCTGGTGCCCGGCTTCTCGTCACGATGGATCCGGTTTGTGGCGCCGAGAAAGAGAGCCTCGTGCCCCGCGCGCTGATAGGCGCGGAACAGGTCGTGCGCGAAGATCTCCGTGCCGCCCGGATGCAGGTCGGGATGGTTGTGCGCGACGACCAGAATGCGTTCGGCCATGCTCACCCCTTCTTCTCGACCACGAGGATGTCCTGGTAGTGGGCCGCCTTCTGGCCGCGCCAATGCCCAAGGCTCTTCAGGCAGAGCGAAAGGCCCAGGCCCTGGATGACCCGCTCGAAGAAGCCATCATCGAAGCCGACCGCGGAAAGCGGCGCGGTCCGGTCCACCAGCCAGGCCGGCCCCTCGCCCTCACGCTTGAAAGCAAGGCGCGGATCGCGCTGCGGCAACGCGCGCTGCGCCACCTCGTCGAGGATGAAGGCGGTGATGAAAAGACGGCCGCCCGGCACCAGCAGGCGGCGCGCCTCGCGGATATAGGCGGCGATCTCGCGAGGCGGCAGATGGGTCGCCACCGAGACCATGAAGATGAACTCGAAGCTCTCCGGCTCGAAGGAGAGGCGCAGGGCCTCGCCCTTGATGGCGCCCTTGGGGTTGTAAATGTGATGGGCGACATCGATGTGATCGAAGCGGAAATTGTCGTAGACGGGCGTGATGTGCTGCTTGCACCACGCGACGCCGTCGGCGACCGGATCCACGCCCCAATAGGCGCCCGCCGGCGTCAGGTATTGCGTCAGCGGCACGGCGATGCGGCCGATGCCGCTGCCAATATCGAGCACGCGATCGTCCGGCAGGAGACCACCGAGCCGCACGAGATGGCCCAGGAATTCGGACCCGATCGCCCGGTAGTCGCCATCGCCGACGAAAATGCTGTCGATGGTCGGTTCCGGCAGAAAGCGGTTTGCCTGGACGCCCTGCATCAGCCAGGCAAGCCGGGTCTCGTCGAAATCCGGCCGCAGGGGAGCGTCGCCGACGGATTTCAACACGGTCACGGCGGCAGTCA
>JAFKJZ010000367.1 GCA_017305815.1 Hyphomicrobiales bacterium | reverse complement strand
GAAGCTCCGTCGAACAGACCGACTGGCACCTTCTGGAAGAACAGAAATTCGCCGGCACCATCGCCGAGGCGCTCTACAAGGCGGCGATGGCCAACAGCTTCAGCGAACTGGTCATCGTCGCGCCGCCGAAGACCCTCGGCACGCTGCGGCAGAGCTTTCACAAGCAGGTCAGCGACCGCATCCAGGGCGAGATGACGAAGACGCTGACATCGGCCCCGATCGACGAGATCAGCCGGCTGCTGGCGGCCTAGGCGGCGAGCGCGTAGCCATCACGACCGTCGCGCTTGACGGCATAGAGAGCCCGATCCGCCAATTCCAGCAGTTCCGTGCCCGTCCGGGGATGGGCTGCGCTGGCTTCGGCCACGCCGATGCTGAGCGTCAGCGGGATGCCGCCCCCGCCCCAGGGCACGGGCCGCTGGCGAAAGGTCGCGACAAGCTCTGATGCGATCGCCGAAGCCCGCGAGCCGTCGAGATCAGCGAGCAGGATGCAGAATTCGTCTCCTCCCGGCCGGGCGACCAGATCGGCCGGGCGAAGCGCACCGGCGGCGATGTCGGCGACCTGGCGAAGGCAGGCGTCGCCGGCAGCGTGGCCATGCTCGTCATTGATGGACTTGAAGTTGTCGAGGTCGACCATCATCAGCGTGAAGGGCAGCCCGGTGTGCCGCAGGCGCTCCTCTGCGGCGACGAGCCGCTCCTGAAGCAGACGCCGATTGCCGACGCCGGTCAGCTCGTCGCGATAGGTCAGCACGGCGAGCTCGGCGCGCAGATGGTCGATCGCCATGACGATCATGCCGAAATTCCAGACGACGCCACTGAAGATCACGAGCAGGATTACGACGGTCTCGATCGTGTCGTAGTGAAGCTGGGCCATGCCGCCATGGGTGAAGGCGAAGTTCGCCGCGGTCTCGACGCCGTGAACGAAGATCGCGATGGCCATGGCGACGGCGGCCAGCATGCTGCCCGGCGTCCGCCGGCCGGGCCGGGTCAGGTCGAAGATGGCGCAGGCGAGCGGAATCGACTGGCCGATGGCATAGACCGCGTTGCGCGCGCCGTTGCTCGGATAGGCCGTCGAGAAGACAACAAGCGCCACCATCGCGCCCGTCGTGATCAAGACGCTTTCGACCCAGGGCCGGCTGCGGCCATAGAACTGGCGCACGCCGACCCAGTAGAGGCAGAAGCCGAAGAAGATGACGCCGTTGCCGATGACGTTGGTCGGCACCTTGGCGAGCGATTCCAGCGCCAGGATCAGCCCGCCCAGCGCCGTGGTCAGGCAGGCGAACATCCAGATCCGGGCGGCGGCAAAGCTGCGATAGGACCACCAGATCAGGCCCCAGATGATCGCCATCGTGAACGCGTTGAGCAGGATGACGATGGACAGCGTCAGGAAATCGAGAACCATGGCGATCTTCGGAATCCGCGGCGGATGAGAGGGAGGTGGCCGGACATGCGCGGACGATCAGCTCGCCCAATTCCAGGAGACTGCAGCACCGACTAATTCATTCGGACCCCGATCGTCAACCTGAGGTTGAGATAAAATTCGCCCCGGCGCCACGAAGCCCCTCGTCGGACGCCTGAGATCCGGATGGCGGAGGAATGGCCCTTGCGCGGCCAGCGCGGCAATGCCAACACCTTGGCCATGAACTATCGTCACGCCTATCACGCCGGAAACTTCGCGGATGTCGTCAAGCACGCCATCCTCGCCCTTCTGCTCGAGCACCTGAAGGCCAAGGACAAGCCGTTCCGGGTGATCGACACCCATGCCGGCATCGGCCTCTACGACCTGACGGCAACGGAGGCGGGCAAGACCAATGAGTGGCAGGGCGGCATCGGCCGGCTGCTCGACGCCGGCGGCCAGCCGGCGACCGAGCTGTCGCGCAAGCTCGCCGAAGCGCTGGCGCCCTATCTGGAGACCGTGAAGGCCGCCAATCCGGATGGCGGGCTGAAGCATTATCCGGGCTCGCCCTGGCTGATCCGCCACCTGCTGCGCAAGACCGACCGCATGACCGCGGTCGAGATGCACCCGGAGGACCACGCGACGCTGGCCGCCCTCTTCGCCGGCGATTTCCAGGTCAAGGCGATCGAGCTCGACGGCTGGCTGGCGCTCGGCTCCTTCGTGCCGCCGAAGGAGCGGCGCGGACTGGTGCTGATCGACCCGCCCTATGAGCAGCCGGACGAGTTCAAGACCCTGTTCGACCGGTTCGAGAAGGCCTATCAGCGCTGGCCGACCGGCGTCTACGCGCTCTGGTATCCGATCAAGGACATCGGGGCCGTCACCAACTTCCACAAGCGCCTCGCCGAGAGCGGCATTCCCAAGA
>JAFKJZ010000366.1 GCA_017305815.1 Hyphomicrobiales bacterium | reverse complement strand
GAACTGGCGGAGCATTCCGGCATGCTGTCGCAATTCGCGGGCGTCCGGCTGACGACGCTCGGCGACGGCGTCGAGCGCGGCATCCGCATGCTCGAATTCCGCACCGGCGCCGGCCTGCGCTTCACCGTGCTCGTCGACCGCGCGATGGAAATCGCCGATCTCGACTATCAGGGAACCTCGATCGGCTGGCATTCGCCCGCCGGCTTCCGCAACGCCTTCCTGCACGAATATGAGGGTGAGGGCGGCCTCGGCTGGATGCGGTCCTTCTCCGGCCTGCTCGTCACCTGCGGCCTCGACCACATCCTGTTTATGCATGAGGCGCCGGCCGACAGCTATGTCTACGGCCCGCGCAAGACCGTGAAGCATTCGCTGCACGGCCGCGTCGGCACTATTCCCGCCCGCCTCACCGGCTATGGCGAGGCCTGGGACGGCGACGAGTGCACGCTGTGGGCGGAAGGCGTCGTGCAGCAGTCGACCGTCTTCGGCGAAGACCTGCACCTGATCCGCCGCATCGAGGCGAAGGTCGGCTCCAACGAGATCAAGCTCACCGACCGCGTCGTCAATCACGGCTTCTACAAGACGCCGCACATGTACTGCTACCACATCAATCCGGCGGCGCCGCTGCTGGAAGAGGGCGCCCGCTATGTCGCGCCGATCGAGGAAGTGGTCTGGGCAGCCCATGCCGGCGCCGACTATCGCAAGCAGGGCGTCGGCGACCGCACGCTGCCCGCGCCGCAGAAGAACTTCCATGAGCAGGTCTGGCAGCACGAGATGAAGGCCGACGCCAACGGCCTGGTGCCGGTGGCGCTGGTCAACGACCGTCTGGGCCTCGCCTTCGAGGTCGAGACCCGCAAGGACCAGTTCCCCTGCCAGTTCGAATGGCAGAACCTGCAGGCCGGCCAGTATGCCGTCGGCCTGGAGCCGTCGACCAACCACGTGCTCGGCCAGACCTATGCGCGCGAGCACAATGAACTGATCTGGCTCGAGCATGGCGACGAGCGCCGCTACGACACGACGTTCCGCATCCATGCCGGCAAGGAAGCGACGGCGGCGCTGGAGAAGCGCATTGCCGGTCTCGCCGTGCAGCCGACCGAGGAATACCCGGAGCCGACGGGCAACCACCGTCCGATCAAGGGACGCTGATGCGCGCTTCTGCCCGTCGCCCCAACTCGCCGTCATCCCCGCGAAAGCGGGGATCCCTCCCGCCGCTCAGTCGGGAATCTGGCGCCTCTCCTGTTGGCGATACGGCTGAATGGATCCCGGGTCGCGCTGCGCTTGCCCGGGATGACGGCAGAGTTTGCGATATTTGGAACTGACAGATGACCATCCAGAACAAGACCATCCTCTATACCGGCGCGGCAGGCGGGCTCGGCCTGCCCTCGACGCTGGCGTTCCTCGCGGCCGGCGCCACCGTGGTCGCCATCGACAACGACCCGGCCAAGGGAGAACTGCTCCGGGCGGCCGCCGCCGAGGCGGGCCATGACCGGCTCATCTTCCGGGCGCTCGACCTTTCCGATCTCGCCGGGCTGAAGACGGCGCTGGAGGCGATCTCCGCCGAGGTCGGCGGCTTCGACGTCGTCATCAACAACGCCGCGATCTACCCCTCGAAGCCGTTCGAGGACTACACGATCGAAGAGCACCAGGCGGTGCAGCGGATCAATGTCGACGCCGGCATCGTCTGCGTGCAGGTCGCGCTGCCCTCGATGCGCGCCAAGGGCTTCGGCCGCATCATCAACATCGCCAGCGTAACGCTCTCGGGCGGCTGGGCCAACCTGTCGCCCTACATCCAGTCGAAGGGCGCGCTGGTCGGCCTGACGCGGGCCTGGGCGCGCGAGTTCGGCCCCTATGGCGTCACCGTCAACGCCATTTCGCCCGGTGCCTTCCCGACCGATGCCGAGAAGATCCATCCCGATCCCGAAGGCTACACCCGCCACGTCCTCGACCATCAGGCGGTCAAGCGCCGGGGCGAGCCGGCGGATATCGCCAACGCGCTGATCTTCTTCGCCTCCGAAGGCTCCGGCTTCGTCACCGGACAGACGCTGAACGTCGATGGCGGCTGGTGGATGACGTGACCCATTCGCATGCGCGCCGCCGTCATCCCGGGCGGAGCGAAGCGGAGACCCGGGATCCATGCGGCCTCCTCCAACGGGCCGGATGGATCCCTGCTTTCGCAGGGATGACGGATAGTTCGGATCTTTGAGGTTTTAGAAAATGGGCATTCTTTCCGGGTACCGCGTGCTCGATTGCTCGATCGCCATGGCGGGGCCGTTCGCGGCGCAGCGCCTGGGTGATCTCGGCGCCGACGTCGTCAGTGGCAGCGCCATGTCGCGGCCGGCGGCGCGCGCGGCAATAAGGTCAACGTCTCGTTCCTGTCGCTCAACCGCAACAAGCGCTCGCTCGCCATCGACCTGAAGAACCCTGACGGCAAGGCGATGCTGCTGGAGCTGGTGAAGACGGCCGACGTCTTCCTGCAGAACTATCGTCCCGGCGTCGCCAAGCGGCTCGGCGTCGATTACGAGAGCCTGTCGAAGATCAACCCGAAGCTGATCTACGTCTCGATCTCCGGCTATGGCGAGGACGGGCCCTATCTGCACCGCCCGGGCCAGGACCTGGTGCTGCAGGGCATGTCGGGCGCCATGCTTTCCGCCGGCCGCGACGGCGAGCCGCCGACCGCCGCCGGCCAGTATTTGGTCGACGCGATCACCGCCTACACCGCCTTCGAGGGCGCGCTGGCGGCGCTGCTGCATCGCGAACGGACGGGCGAGGGCCAGTTGGTCCAAGTCAACATGCTGGACGCGATTACCACGATCCAGATGCAGGAACTCTCCGTCTTCACCGTCGCCGGCAAGCCGCAGACCCGCTCGGCCGAGCCGCATGCGCATGTCTACATCCGCGCGCCCTACGGCGCGTTCGCGACGACCGACGGCTACATCATCGTCTCGTTCCCGAAGCTCGCGACGCTTGGCGCCGTGATCGGCGAGGACAGTTTCCTCACCATGGACGACGAGATCGACACCTGGGAGAAGCGCGACGAGATCTTCGCCAAGACGCGCGACAAGCTGAAGACCAAGTCCTCGGCCGAATGGCTGGAGCTCTTGCGCGCGGCCGATATCTGGTGCGGCCCGGTCTACGGCTATGCCGATCTCGTCGAGGACGAGCAGATCAAGCACAACGGCACCTTCGTCGAATATGACCATCCGACCGAAGGCCATGTGAAGACGCCGGGCTTCGCGATCAAGTTCTCGAAGACGCCTTCGACCGTCGAGCGCGGCGCGCCGCTGACCGGCGAGCATACGCGTGCCGTTCTGGCGGAGGCCGGTCTCGACGAGGCCGCCATCAACGACCTGATCGCCAAGGGCGCGGTGGGCGAGGGCGCAGCATGACCGACGACATCCTCTTCACCGTCGACGGTCCCGTCGCCACCATCACGCTGAACCGGCCGCAGAAGCTCAACGCCGTCACGCCGGAAATGTCGAAGGCGATCGTCGCCGCCGTCAAGGA
>JAFKJZ010000365.1 GCA_017305815.1 Hyphomicrobiales bacterium | reverse complement strand
GACGCTCGACCTGACCCGCGATCCCGCCGGCAGGCCGCTCAAGGGCGACTATCGCCGCGGCTTCGAATATTCCGATTGCTGGGTCGATGACGCCCGCCTGGTGACGCTGGTCGCCCGCGATGCCGCCGATCGCGGCGTTGACGTCTCCACCCGCACCCGCGTGACGCGCGCCGAACGCGTCGGCGACCACTGGCGGATCACGCTGCACGACCGGCTGAGCGACGAAACGCGGCAGGTCGAAGCCCGCCTGCTGATCAACGCCGCCGGCCCCTGGGTCGACCGCGTGCTGCGCGAACTGCCGGACGGCGATGCCGGCCACCATGTCCGCCACAATGTGCGCCTTGTGCAGGGCAGCCACATCGTCGTGCCGAAGATGTTCGACCACGACCGCTGCTACATCTTCCAGAACGCCGATGGCCGCATCATCTTCGCCATCCCCTATGAGGGCGATTTCACCCTGATCGGCACCACCGACCGCGACTACAAGGGCGACCTGAAGGCGATCGCGATTTCGGACGAGGAGACCGATTACCTCTGCGCCGCGGCGAGCGAATACTTCAGGCAGCCGGTGAAGCGCGAGACGATCGTCTGGTCCTATGCCGGCGTGCGGCCGCTTTATGACGACGGCGCCTCGAGCGCCCAGGAAGCGACGCGCGAATATGTGCTGAAGGTCGATGGCGCGGCCGAGGCGCCCAAGATCATCAACGTCTTCGGCGGCAAGATCACCACCTATCGCAAGCTCGCCGAACACGTGCTTCAGCATGTCGAGGCGGTTCTCGGCAGACGCGGACCGGCCTGGACGGCGAAGGCCACGCTCCCCGGCGGCGATTTCCCGGTCGATGGCGTCGAGGCGACCCTTGCCGCGCTCGCCACGCGCTATCCGGCGATCGACCGCTCCCTGATCGAGCGGCTCGTCCGCCACTATGGCACGCGGACCCGCGACATCCTGGGCGCGGCCCGCAACGAGGCGGAACTCGGCCGCGCCTTCGGCGCCGGACTGACCCAGGCCGAAGTGCACTACCTGATCGAGCAGGAATGGGCGCGCAGCGCCGCCGACATCGTCTGGCGGCGCAGCAAGCTCGGCCTGCGCATGACGGCGGCCGAGATCGCCGCGCTCGACGCCTATGTGCAGGCGGCGCTGGCGGAGCGGATTTCGGCCGCGGCGCAGTAGGCACGCACTCCGACCGTCCGATCGGGGCAGGAACGACGACGCGGCCGGGCGCGAATACCACTGGACCGCGAGGCAACCGGCTGGCACACTTGCCGGATCTGATATGGGGGAACTGCCATGAAGAAGACCTACACCAAGCCGACGCTTGTTCCGTCTGCCATGCTGCAGGAAATCGCCGCCGTCTTCATCAGCGGCGCCGTCTAGCCCGCACCCGGTCCGGCAGCATCGTCAAGCAACGCCCGGCGCCTCGCGGGGCGTTGATTTGTGCTGCGCGGCCTGAACTTCCAGCGACCGCCGCCGTTGACCGGCGGAGCCCAGGAGACCCGAGATGAGCGGCCCGAAAGACTTCAGCGAGATCAACGGACGCATCGCGGTCGTCCGCGAGGAGATCCGCATCGTCACCGAGCAGGCGGCGGCCGAAACCGGCGGCGCGGTCGAGGAGCGCCTGAGCGAGCGCATCGCCGAACTCGAGGCGGAACTCGCCGAGCTCCTGAAGCAGCGCGACGACAAGGCCTGAGGCCGGCCGCAGGCACGCAATTCGAAAGCGCGCCGTCCGGGCCCTGGCCCCGACGGCGTTTTGTTCCGGACGACGGCAAACCGCGCGAGACGGTCCCGCCAAAGGCGTCAGGAGGCGTTCTCCGCCTGCCAGGCCTTGTCCTGCAGCGCGGCGTCCACCATCGCGGAGAGGATGCGCGCCGGCTTCCTGCCGTCCCAGGGAGCGTCCTTGACCAGCCCACCCCGAAAGATCATCTCCTCGGTCGGCTCGCGCATTGCCTCGATCGCCGCGCGCGCCTGCCTCTCGAACCGCTTCCAGTCAAGCGCCGGGTCGGCGCCGGTACTTCCGGCACTGGCTTCGGAGATCGCCATGGCGACGCGTCTCACCATCTCATTGGTCATGATGATGGCCTCCTTTCTCCTTCAGAAGACATGGCGCTGCGATCCCCCCGCCGCAATGCTCCCGGACGCGGCGAAATGGCGGCGCGCGGCGATTGTCCGGTCTGCAACGGGTCGGGAGCGTGCCTTCCGCGGCACATCGGCCCCTCGGGCCGGCAAGGCGCTCGCACGGAGGGGACATGGTGGGCCCACCAGGACTCGAACCTGGAACCAGACCGTTATGAGCGGTCGGCTCTAACCATTGAGCTATAGGCCCCCGTGGCC
>JAFKJZ010000155.1:15254-17279 GCA_017305815.1 Hyphomicrobiales bacterium | reverse complement strand
TTTCGACCGCCGAGGCCAGGGTCATCGGCGTCAACGATCGCGGCGGCATCCTCCTCGACCGGTCGATCTTCTACGCTACCGGCGGCGGCCAGCCCGGCGATACCGGCACGCTGGAGCGTGAAGACGGCTCGATGATCAAGATCGCGACCACGGTCTATGGCGACAGCAAGAGCGAGATCGTGCATGTCCCGGCGGAGGGCTCCGCCCTGCCGGCGCCGGGCGAAACACTGGTCCAGCACATCGACTGGACGACGCGGCACCGCCACATGCGCATCCACACCGGCCTGCATCTCCTGACGGTCGCCCTGCCGTTCCCGGTTTCGGGCGGCCGCATCGGCGCCGACGAAGGGCACCTCGACTTCGACATCGACGGCGCCGTGCCGGCGAAGGAGGCGATCGAGGAGAGGCTGAACGCGCTCGCCGCCGCCGACCATCCCGTTTCGACGGAGTGGATCACCGACGAGGAATTGCTGGCCAATCCGGGCCTCGTCAAGACGATGAGCGTCATGCCGCCGATGGGCAGCGGCCGGGTGCGCCTCGTTCGCATCGGTGACATCGATCTGCAACCTTGCGGCGGTACGCATGTGCAGTCGACTGCCGAGATCGGCCCGCTTGTCGTCGCCAAGATCGAGAACAAGGGCAAGCAGAACCGGCGCGTGCGCATCCGCTTCGCCTGACCGCGCCCGCTGGGTAATCGAGTATCGGAGATGGCCATGATCGACCGCGCCACCACTTTCGTTTCGACCGAATGGCTCGCCGAACGGCTCGGCGACCCGTCCATCGCCATCGTCGACGCCTCCTGGTACCTGCCGAACTCCAATCGCGACGCGGCGGCGGAATTCGGGGCCTCGCACATCCCCGGCGCGGTCTATTTCGACCTCGACAAGGTGGCCGACACCAGCTCCGGCCTGCCGCATATGCTGCCTTCGGCCGAGCAGTTCGGCGCGACGGTCGGCGATCTCGGCATTTCCGAGACCCAGACCATCGTCGTCTATGACGGCGCGGGCCTGTTCTCGGCGCCCCGCGTCTGGTGGACGTTCCGCGTCATGGGCGCGAAGGATGTGCGCATCCTCGAAGGCGGCTTCCCGAAATGGACCGCCGAGGGACGTCCCGTCGAAGCGGGGGCGACGTCTCCGGCGCCGAAGGTGTTCCACGCCCGCCTCGACGCCGCCCAGGTTCGATCGATCGCCGACATGCGCCGGCTGGTCGCCGATCGCAGCGTCACCATCGTCGACGCCCGTCCCGGCGAGCGCTTCCGTGGCGAGCAGGCCGAACCGCGAGCGGGCCTGCGGTCCGGCCACATGCCGGGCAGCCGCAATGTGCCGTCGGGCTCCCTCGTCTCCAATGGCGCGCTGAAGAGCGGGCCCGAGATCGCGGCAGCGTTCGCCGCTGCCGGCGTCGATCCCGCGCGCCCCATCGTCACCAGTTGCGGCTCCGGCGTCACCGCCGCGATCCTCGCCCTGGCGCTCGGCACGATTGGCGCCGAGACGGTCGCGCTCTATGACGGCTCCTGGGCCGAATGGGGCGGCGCCGAAGAAGCCCCGGTCGTCACCGGTCCGGCCGAGCAGTAGCGGAGGAGCGAGCGATGGAGTCCCGCGTTGTCGCCGTCGCGCTCAGCCCCACCCACAGCTTCAGCAAGGCGCTGCAGGCCGAGATCCGCCTCATCGCGGGCATGGGGGTCGAGGGCGACGCGCATATGGGCGAGACGGTGAAGCATCGCTCGCGCGTCGCGCAGGACCCGACGCAGCCCAATCTGCGGCAGGTCCATCTCGTTCATGCGGAATTGCTCGACGAATTGCAGGCCGGCGGATTCGCGGTAGGTCCCGGGACGATCGGCGAGAACGTCACCACCCGCGACATCGACCTGCTCGGCCTGCCGCGCGGCGCACTGCTGCGTCTCGGTCCAGACGCCGTGGTCGAGGTGACGGGATTGCGCAATCCCTGCATACAGCTCGACCACTACCAAAAGGGCCTGACGTCCGCGACGCTGGACCGCGACGCGGACGGCAATCTCATCCGCAAGGC
>JAFKJZ010000155.1:0-15184 GCA_017305815.1 Hyphomicrobiales bacterium | reverse complement strand
TCTGCGCATATGTCCCTCATGGTTGCCGCAATTGATCGGCATGCAGCAGGCACATTCGGACGTATCGCCGGATCTGTCACGGACAACGGCCGGCCCAGGCCAAGCTTCAGGAATCCCATGAGACCTTCCCAGTTTCTCCTGTTTTCGTCGGTTGCGCTCCCGGTCCTGCTGGGCGGCACATCGCTGGCCTTCGGTGAAGAGGCTGGCTTTAACGCCCGGCCGATCGTCGTCGCCCAGGCCGAGGACCGGGTTGCCCGGGCCAAGGAGCTCCTGGAGCAGGCACAGGAATCGCTCAAGCAGGCCGAAGACACCGGTGGCGACGTGCGCGCCGCGCGCCGCGGCGTCGCCGATGCGATGAAGGACCTGCGGTCGGCCGAAACCGCCGCGGGCGGCGCTCCTGCTCCGGAATCCGCGCCCAGCCCGTCTGAAGAACGGCCGATGCGCCCCGCCGCCAGCCGAAGCCGTACCAGCCGCCGGCCGGTGCCAAGAAGCCCGAGGCGCCCGCAGCCAAGCCTGCCCCGGCTCCCTCGCCCGCCCAGACGCCGCCAACGAAGCCTGCCCCGGACCGCAAGCCTGCGCAACCCGCGCAGGGCGAAGCGAAACCGAAGCCGTCCCAGCCGCCGACCGCCCAGCCCGACACGGCTCGTCCGGCGCCCGACCGCCGTCCGGACGATGCCGGCAGTCGTCCGCCACGCAACGATCAAAGCCGTCCAGATTCGACTCGGTCCGGCAACGAGCAGCGGCCGCGTCCCGATGCCCGTCCGCCCCGCCCGGGCGATCGCGAGCAGGGTTCCTACCGCGACGACTATCGCGGTGCGCCGCGCGACGTGTTCATCGACGGTTCGCGCCCCGGCGATCGCGAAGTGCCGCCGCCTCCGGGCGCCTATCGCGACGATCCCCGCCCCTACCGCCCGAATGGCCGCTTCATCGATGGTGGCCGCGCCTCCGAGCGGCAGATCGAGGACACGTTCCGCGCGGCGCCGGTCCAGCGCATCGATCGGGGCTATTCGATGAACGAGATCCGCCGTGATCCTCGCGTGCGCGACATGGTGCGCCGCGTCGATATCGATACCATCACCTTCGAGTTCGGCTCGGCCCGCGTTCCCGACGATCAGGTACGCAAGCTGCAGTCGATCGGCCGCGCCATCAGCCGCGTCGTCTACCGCAACCCGGACGCGGTCTTCCTCATCGAGGGCCACACCGACGCGGTCGGCACCGACCTCGCCAATCTGGAGCTGTCGGATCGCCGTGCGGCCGCGGTCGCCGGCATCCTGTCGGATTATTTCGATATTCCCCGCGACGCGCTCGTCAGCCAGGGCTACGGCAAGCGCTACCTGAAGATCCCGACCGACGCGCCGGAACGGCAGAACCGCCGCGTCACCATCCGCAACATCACGCCCCTTCTGCATGGTGGCTACTGAGGCGGATTCAGATAGGGACCTGGCAGGGCGAACCGGAAGAACCGGTTCGCCGGAGCCCTCCACAAGCGAAGGAGCCCGGCAGGTCTACTGCCGGGCTCCTTCGTTTCAGGACAAGACGGACGGATCCATCAGTGCAGGATCTGGCTCAGGAAGAGCTTGGTCCGCTCATGCTGCGGATTGGTGAAGAAGCTGACGGGATCGTTCTGTTCGATGATCTGGCCGCCATCCATGAAGATGACCCGGTTCGCCACCTGGCGGGCGAAGCCCATCTCGTGCGTTACGCAGATCATCGTCATGCCCTCGAGCGCCAGCCCGACCATGACGTCCAGCACTTCCTTGATCATTTCGGGATCGAGGGCCGAGGTCGGCTCGTCGAAGAGCATGACGCGCGGGTTCATGCAGAGCGAGCGGGCGATGGCGACGCGCTGCTGCTGGCCGCCGGAAAGCTGGCCAGGATATTTGTTGGCCTGTTCCGGGATCTTGACGCGCTTCAGATAGTGCATCGCGATGTCCTCGGCTTCGCGCTTCGGCATCTTGCGCACGTTGATCGGCGCGAGCGTGCAATTCTCCAGAATGGTCAGGTGCGGGAACAGGTTGAAGTGCTGAAACACCATGCCGACCTCGCGACGGACTTCGTCGATCTTGCGGAGGTCGTTGGTAAGTTCCTTGCCGTCAACGACAATCTTGCCCTTCTGGTGTTCCTCGAGGCGGTTGATGCAGCGGATCAACGTCGACTTGCCCGAGCCGGACGGCCCGCAAATGACGATCCGTTCGCCGCGCATGACCTTGAGGTTGATGTCGCGCAGGACGTGGAACTCGCCGTACCACTTGTTGACGCCGACCATCTCGACCGCGACGTCGGTCGAGGAAACAGCCAGTTCGGGCGGAGCGGGCTGCAGGTCGGCGGTAGCGACGGAAAGATCCGACATCACAATTTCCCCTTGAACATCATCTGCGACCCCGGTCGAGCCGTCTTTCTGTAAACGCAGCATAGCGCGACATCGAGAAACAGAATGCCCAAAACACCATGGCTGCGAAGATATATCCCGTCAGTCCCGTCACCGGCGAGGCCCATTTCGCGTCGTTGGCCGAGGCCTGGATCTGGCCGAGGAAGTCATAGAGGCCGATGATGATCACCAGCGTCGTATCCTTGAACAGCGAGATAAAGGCGCCGACGATGCCTGGTATCACGACGCGCAGAGCCTGCGGCAGGACGATCTTGCGCATCATCTGCCAATATCCGAGGCCGAGCGCCATGGCGCCCTCATACTGGCCGCGCGGGATCGCCTGCAGGCCGCCGCGGATGGTTTCCGCCATATAGGCCGCCTGGAACAGCGCCACGCCGATCAGCGCCCGCAGCAACTTGTCGAAGGTGACACCGTCGGGCAGGAATAGCGGCAGCATCACCGAGGCCATGAAAAGCACGGTGATCAGGGGCACGCCGCGCCAGACCTCGATGAAAATCGTCGAGGCGAGTTTCACGACCGGCATATGCGAGCGCCGTCCGAGCGCCAGCAGGATGCCGAGTGGCAGCGAGGCGACCATGCCGGTGATGGCCACGACGAGAGTGACCAGCAATCCCCCCCAATTCGCCGTCTCGACTGGTTCAAGCCCGAAATCGAAGCCGAACAAGGCGAGCACGACCGCGATGCCGGCGAGCACGATGGCGAGGGTACGACCCGAACCGCGAACCGGCTGGCCCGACATCCAGGCAAACACCCGCACGGCGAGCAGCAGCAGCGCCGACAGGATTGCGTAGTCGAGCGCGAAGCGAAGCGGCGAAGGCGGCATGACGGAGCCAAGAAACAGGCCGCCCTGGTAGCGGACATGCCCACCGGTCAGCAGGATGAAGGCGGCGACCGGAAAGACGATGAGCAGATAGAGGGCGTTCAGGCGTTTGTAGGAGACGCGAGGGATCAGCATCGGGATCAGCCCGATGATCAGCATCAGGAACACGAGGTCGACGCGCCAGCGCTGGTCGATCGGATAGCGTCCATAGATGAATTGCGGCAGATAGGCCTTCACATAGGCCCAGCAGGCGCCGGCCGACTGCACGCAGGCCTGCCGGTCGGCGCCTTCCCAGGTGGCGTCGATCAGCGTGAAGCGGATGAAGGGCGTCAGCGCCCAGGCGACGAATGCCAGCAGGACGATCGTCGTGATGCTGTTCAGGGGGGTGGAGAACAGGTTTTGCCGGAGCCATCCGAGGACGCCGACGGAGCTTCTCGGCGGCGCCTGCGGCTGCAGGATCGTGGCGCTGACATAGCCTTGGCTGTTTGGTGCGTTCATGGCGCAGCCCTCACCGCTCGATCAGCGCGGCGCGCTTGTTAAAGTAGCCCATGACGAAGGAAGTCAGCACGCTGAGGCCGAGATAGAACAGCATCCAGATGCTGACGACCTCGACCGCCTGCCCCGTCTGGTTCAGCACCGTGCCGCCGACCGAGACGAGGTCCGGATAGGCGACCGCGACGGCGAGCGAGGAGTTCTTGGTCAGGTTGAGATACTGGTTGGTGAGCGGCGGGATGATCACCCGCATCGCCTGCGGCAGCACCACCAGCCGGAGGACCTGGCCGCCGCGCAATCCGAGCGACGAAGCCGCTTCCGTCTGACCGCGGGGCACCGCCTGGACGCCGGCCCGCACCACTTCGGCGATGTAGCTCGCCGTGTAGAGCGACAGCGCCAGCAACAGGCCGATGAATTCCGGAATGATGGTCATGCCGGCATCGGACTGGAAGCCCCGACGCAGGAGTGGCCCCGTCTCGTTGAAGACCGGCACGTCGAAATAGGCCGGTCGGCCGGCAACGAAGAAGGCTATGACCGGCAGGCCGATGATGATGGCCGTATTGATCCGACCGGTCGGCGGGCGGATGCCGGTGCGGTCCTGCCGCTCGCTTCCCCATTTCGAGACAAAGATAGAGATCGCGATCGCGATCGGCACGGCCGCCAGCACCATCCAGGCACCGTCGCTCAGAACCAGCTTCGGAACGTGCAGGCCGCCGATGTTGAGGTGAAAGAAGCCGAGGAACGTCCACTTCTCGCGCATGCCCGGCACGGCGCGCAGAACCGCGAAATACCAGAAGAAGAGCTGCAGCAGCAGCGGAATGTTGCGCAAGATCTCGACATAGGCGGCCGCGACACGCGAAAGCAGCCAGTTCGAGGAAAGCCTGGCGATGCCGACGATGAAGCCGAGGATAGACGCGAAGACGATACCGAGGCCGGCGACGAGCAAGGTGTTCAGCAGGCCGATGAAGAGCGCCCGGCCGTAGGAGGAAGCCTCCGTGTAGGCCGCAAGCTTCTGGACGATGCCGAAGCCGGCCGTTCTATCGAGGAAGCCGTATCCCGCGGCGATGTTGGCCTTCTGCAGATTGCGAGCCGTGTTGTCGATGATGTCCCAGACGAACCAGCCGAGGACGAGAACGAAGACAATCTGGAACGCGTAGCCTCGGATCGTCGGATTGTTCAGAAGGGTAGCCATGCGTCCCCCTGCGGACGCCGCGCCTCTGTCAGCCAAACTTGTATCCCCTCATCAACCGGACCTTTGAGGTCAGCCGTCTTGCGACGGTGCGGCCCGGGTCTTGCTGCCCGTTGGCCGCAGCGGAATCCGGGACGGCGACAGCGCCGCCCCGGATCGATGCGCCGATTCTAGCGAATGGGCGGGGCGTACTGGATGCCGCCCTTCGACCAGAGATTGTTCAGGCCACGCGCGATGCCGAGCGGCGTCGAGGGGCCGATATTGGCGTCGAAGATCTCGCCGTAATTGCCGACGCCCTTGATCACGTTGTAGGCCCAGTCGCTGGACAGGCCGATCGGCTCGCCGAAATTGCCCTCGATGCCGAGGAAGCGCTTGATCTCCGGATTATCGGAGGTCTTCTTCTCGTCGATGTTGGCCTTGGTCAGGCCGAGCTCTTCCGCGTTCAGCAGCGCGAACAGAGTCCACTTCGCCAGCGTGAACCACTTGTCGTCGCCCTGGCGGACGGCCGGCCCGAGGGGCTCCTTGGAGATGATCTCCGGCAGGATCATGTGCTCGTCCGGATTGGTCAGCTTCAGGCGTTCGGCATAGAGGCCGGAGGCGTCGGTCGTATAGGCGTCGCAGCGGCCGGCCTCATAGGCCTGCAGCACTTCCTCGTTCTTCTCGAACGCCACCACCTCGTAGGGCATGTTGTGCGAGCGGAAATAGTCGGCGAGGTTCAGCTCGGTCGTGGTGCCGGTCTGGGTGCAGACCTTGGCGCCCGAAAGCTCGAGCGCCGAGGAAACGCCGAGCGACTTGCGGACCATGAAGCCCTGGCCGTCATAATAGGTGACGCCGACGAACTGCAGGCCGAGCGAGCTGTCGCGCGACATTGTCCAGGTGGTGTTGCGGGAGAGAACGTCCACTTCGCCCGACTGAAGCGCGGTGAAGCGCTCTTTGGCGTTCAGCGGCGTGAATTTCACCTTCTTCGGATCGTTGAAGATGGCGGCCGCCATCGCGCGGCAGAAGTCGACGTCGATGCCGCTCCACTCGCCTTTTTCGTCTGTCGCGCCGAAGCCGATCAAATTGCCGCCATTGGCGCCGCATTGAAGAAAGCCCTTGGCCTTCACGTCTTCGAGCGTGCCCGCCTTGGCTGCCGTCGCACCCGTCAGCGCCATCGCGGCGCCAACCAGAATAGAAGCAATCTTTCTGTTCATCGTTCGGCCTTTTGTTCCCCTGGAGTGCCCATCATTTCGATTGGATGCAGTATCGCCTCGTTTGCGAGATCTTGGCTCCGGCCGATCGACATGGCCGGGTCCTGCATTCATTTCGATGCGTCTAGGCCGGGCGACACCCGCCCGTCACTTGATCCAGACCCCGTGTGTCGGAACCTGAATTGACCCCTGCATCACATGGCATTATGCCAAGCGGGTCAAGGGGGCGCGCTTGTGCCGACAGACCATTGTTGAAGCAAGGTTTTTCGAAGAAGGCATGAGCGCGGGACCACGGTTCGGGCCCCCAGCCTGCTAATTTCTTCGGAGTCCTGCATGTCCCGCAATGACCATGACCAGTCGATCGAAAAGCCGCTGACGCGCCTCGTGCGCAGCGGGCGGGATCACAGCATCACCGGTCCGTTCGTCAATCCGCCGGTCGTGCATGCCTCGACAGTGCTGTTCGAGAATTCGGACGATCTGCTGAGCGGCCAGCAGCGCTACACCTATGGCCGCCGTGGCACGCCGACTATCGAGGCGCTGGAAGGGGCGATCACAGAACTGGAGGGAGCCGAGGGTTCCGTACTCTGCCCATCCGGCCTTTCGGCCGTTTCGACCGCCCTGCTCACTGTGCTGCGCTCCGGCGATCACCTGCTGATGGCCGACAACGTCTATGACCCGGCCCGGAACTTCGCCAGCAACATGCTGAAGCGGCTCGGCGTCGAGACCACCTTCTTCGATCCGCGGATTGGCGCCGCCATCGCGGAACTGTTCAAGTCCAACACCCGCGCCGTCTATCTCGAGAGCCCGGGTTCGCTCACCTTCGAGATCTCCGATATCCCGGCGATTGCCGCCGTCGCCCATGCCCGCGACGCCTTCGTGCTGGCGGACAACACCTGGGCGACGCCCTATTTCTTCAAGCCGCTGGAGCACGGCGCCGATCTCGCCATCCTGGCCGGCACGAAATATCTCTGCGGCCATTCCGACGTGATGATCGGGACCGTCGCCGCCAATGCGCGCGCCTACAAGATGCTCCGCAGCACGCATGGCGACATGGGGCTCTGTGTCGGCCCGGACGACATCTACCTGACGCTGCGCGGCATCCGCACCATGGGCGTCCGTCTCGACCGGCAGATGGAATCGGCGCTGACCGTGGCCCGTTGGCTGCAGGGCCGCACCGAGGTCGCCCGCGTCCTGCATCCTGGCCTGCCGACCGATCCCGGCCACGCGGTCTGGAAGCGCGATATGACGGGATCGAGCGGGCTGTTCGGTATCGTCACGAACGACTGGAGCCTCGACAAGGTCAAGGCGTTCCTGGACGGCCTGCGGCTGTTCGGGCTTGGCTATTCGTGGGGTGGCTATGAGAGCCTGGCAATCATCGGACGCCCGACGCGCACGGCCGTGCCATGGACGGTCGAGGACCGCATCATCCGGCTTCAGATCGGACTGGAAGACACGTCCGACCTGATCGCCGATCTGGAAGCGAGCTTCGCGCGCGTCAGCAATCTCAGCTGACGGCGCCGCTCTCGCGCGTCAGCTTCCGCTCGTGCAGGATGAACCAGACGTTGCGGAAATAGATGAAGAGGCCTGCTGCCTGACCGGCGATGAACACCGGATCCTTGCGGTAGATGGCATAGATCAGAAGAAGCGCGCCGCCGAGGATCGAAAAGGTCCAGAAGGCGGCGGGCACCACGCTCTTCTTCGCCCGCTCGCTGGCGATCCACTGCACAACGAAGCGCATGGTGAACAGCGCCTGCGCGACGAAACCGAGCAGGATCCAGACGTCGAACTGCTCCACGAAGACGTGGTGCAGCCAGTTTGCAATTGCGCCGAACAGATTACCGGCCATCGATCTTCACCTCTGTCGGGGCGGGAAGGTTCTTCCGCCGCCGGATCAACCACCAGACACCGAAGAGATCGAGCGCGCCGACGAGCGCGCGATCCAGGATGCCGTATTTGGACGTACCGTGGCGGCGATTGCGGTCGACCACGTCGACATGCGCCACCTTGTAGCCTTCACGGATCGTCAGGGCCGGCAGATAGCGATGCCAGCCGTCGAAATAGGGGAACAACAAGAAGACTTCGCGACGGACGGCCTTGAGGCCGCAGCCGGAATCGCGCGTGCCGTCCTTGAGGATCGAGCCGCGCAGCCGGTTGGCGAAGCGCGAGGCCATGCGCTTGGCGCCGGAATCGGTGCGCTTGAGCCTCTGGCCGGCGACGAGCGCGGTGCGGGGACCGCCCTGTTCCAGCGCGTCCAGCATGGCCGGCATGAACTCGGGATTGTTCTGGCCGTCGCCGTCGATGGTGAGCACGACGTCGCCGCGCGCTGCGAGCAGGCCCGTGCGCACCGCGGCGCTCTGGCCGCTCGAGCGGGTATCGCGCATCGAGCGCAGCCAGGGGCGATCGCGCATCAGGTCGCGGATCACCGCCGGAGTTGCGTCGGTCGAGCCGTCGTCGACGACGATGATCTCGAAATTGCGACCGGCCAGGGCAGCGGCGATCTCGCCGATCAGCTCGGGCAGGTTCTCCGCTTCGTTCTTGCACGGAATGACAACCGAAACCTCCGGCCGCGACAGCGGCCGGGCGGTGGCGTCATTGCTCGTCAGGACGGTGTCGCCGGGAGCGGGCATCGTCATAGGAACCGTCTCCGATGGACTTGAGCGCCGCGATCCAGATACGCCGCCCCACGAGCGCATCCAGAAGCCCGGCAAAGAGGATCGCGACACGCGCGGGACTTCCGAATGAGATCCGGATCGCCGCAGTGCGCGCGGTTATAGAGCCGGTCGATCCCCGTGCAAAGCCCCAGCCAGCGGCGGCAAAACGTCCGGCTAGCCAGAGGCTGAAGGCATAGCCGAAGATCAATCCGGCCAGGATGTCGCTAGGGTAGTGCGCGGCGACCACCACACGGCTGCCGGCGATGACAAGACCGAGCAGGAGGAGGCCCAGACGCCAGCGCGGAACGACCAGGAAGCCGAGGGCGATCAGCGCGCCGGCCGTCGTCGCATGACCTGAAGGAAAGCTCTGGAAGCTGTAGGCAAATTCGAACGGCCGCAGCACCAGAGCGCCATATTCGTCGAAGGTCGGCGGCCGGCCGCGGCCGATGAACTGCTTGACGATGTTGACGATGATGCCGGAGCCGGCGATCGCCAGAAAGATATAGGCCGCGAGCGCGCCGATCTCGGCCCAGGCGGCGCGCACCAGCGGCGGCACGATCTTCCAGCGGCCCGAGATCAGCACAAGAACCACGACGCCGGCCGGCACCAGCTCCCATTGCGACTTGCCGAAATAGGACAGCCAGTCGCCGACGACATAGACCGCGCGCGGCAGGGCGCGGGCGCGCTGGACCGACAGGCCATCGAAGGCGAGACCGACGATCAGGATCAGTCCCACGCTGATGATGACCAGCGCCAGAATGTCGGAAAGCTGGAACACCGGCGCATGGATCGACGGGCGCTGTTCGACCCGGCGGATCCGTTCGGCGATGGCCGCGCAGTTCTCGCGCGGCCAGGACAGGCGCTTGGAAAGACGGAAACGCCAGACGCTCACGGAGTCGCGCTCCGCGAGACGAGCACATGGAGATCGAGCATCCGGCCGCCATTTAGCGCATAGCCATGGACACGACCCGCCTCGTCCACCATCATTCCGAGATCCTCTGCCCGCTCTTTGAAGCTCTGCAACTGCCGGCTCTCGACAAAGGCGGCGCGGCAGTCGCCTCCGGCGAGGAAGTTGGCAGCGCCGCTGCCATCCGTCAGCAGCGTGTCCGTTCCGGCGAGCAGGACAAGACTCGGCTCGGCATAGCCGGCGCTGGCAAATCGGGGCTCGGCGCAGAACAGGGCGGCATGGCCGGCACGCGCCAGGTTTTCGCTGATCCGTGTCTGCTGATAGCCGGGCAGCACCATGCCGAAAATTCCGAGATACGTGATCATCGCCGACAGGACTGCGACGATGCTGCTTGATATGGGCGACAGCGTGAACAGCTTGCCGGAAACCAGTCCGACCAGGACGGCGACGAGCAGGACGAGGATGCCGACGACCGGTATCGGCTCGCCGAGCAGGACGGCGACGACGGCCGCGACGATGGCGAAGGCGAACGAGAACAGCGCCGCGCCGGAGGCGGCGAAACGCGCGAACCAGCCGCTCGTGCGGACGCCGCCCCCGTCGAGCGCAGCGGCTGTCGCCAGCGCCATCAGCGGATAGAGCGGCAGCACGTAATGCGGCAGCTTGGTCGGGGTGGCCTCGACGGCGAGCCAGAATGGCACCACCGATACGACCGCATAGAGGATCGCCGGCTGCCTGAACCGGTCCATGATCCAGGAAATGCCGGCGGTGAAATAGGCGGCGGCGGGCCAGAAGGTGAAGAACATCAGCAGCAAATATGCGCCGGGCGGCGCGCCGTGCGATTCCTGGACGCTGACGACCTTGCCGATCAGGTCCTTGCCGACCGCTTCCTGGAAGAAGGCGCCTTTGCTGGCGATGCCGATCGCCACGAACCAGGGCGCGACAACCACCACCATCCAGATCAGGCCGGGCAGCGGCGCCAGTTGCTTGAACCAGCGGAACGAGCCGCCGACGAGCGACAGCAGGATCAACGGACAGGCGACCGCCGCTAGCCCGACAGGGCCCTTGATCAGGATCGAGGCGCCAAGCGCCGTCCAGAAGATCGCGGCGAGCCGGAGGTTCCGCTCTGTCGATTGCGAGAGCCAGGCACGGGCCAAAGCGCCATGCGCCACCAGGATGGTCGCCAGCAGCACGGCGTCCGTCTTGGCCAGCCGCGCCTCGACGCCGAGCAACACCGTGGACGCCATCAGCAGGCCGGCGAGCAGCGCCACGCGCGGACGCCCGAAGGCCATCGCCAGCCACCAGGTCAGGCAGGCGGCGAGAATCGCACCGATCATCGAAGGCAGGCGATAGACACCGATCGGCGCGTCCGGTCCCGTGCCAGTCGCCCAGACAGCGACCGATTGCAGCCAGTAGATGCCGATCGGCTTCTTGTAGCGGGTTTCTTCCTGCAGTCGGATATCGAGGTAGTTGCCGGTCTCGACCATCTGGTGCGTCGCCTGCGCGAAGCGCGGCTCGTCGCGGTCGACCGGCGGCAGCGTGGCGAGGCCTGGCAGGAAGGAGAGCAGGGCCACGACCGCGATCAGGGCAAGGCTCGCCGAAGACGAGCCCGCGATCCGGTCCACCGCCCGTTCGATCCTCGTCGCGAGACGCGCCCAGATCGTGTCCGTCCCGCCTGCGGTCGCCTCGGCCCTGCTCACGCGCTTACCGTCCCATCGACATTCGTGCCCGAAGCCTGCGGGATATAGCGAACTCCGTCCGGCAGCAACAGCCGCGGAAGCTCCGCGCCGATCGATCGCATGTAGCCATGGGATCCGTTTGAGAAATCGATCACAGCCCAAACACATTCCGCATGCTAACAGTCGGGCATGGATGAATGGATCGCCCTTGGAATCATTGCCCTGATCGCGCTGCCGGTCATGGCTATCTCTGCCTTTATCATGTCGCTCGGCGCGCGTCGGCGAATCCGGGCGCTCGAATCACGCCTGAGCCTTCTGGAACAAAGGCCACCGGCCGTGTTCGGTGCGGCTGTCTCGTCGATCGCACCGTTCCCGATCGCCGATATCGAGACGCCGGCGCCCGAGGCCGACATCGTCGCCGTCCCGCCAGAGGCCGAGGAACCGCCGCCGGAGTTGGTTGCGGCATCGCAGGAGACGGCCCCTACGGCGCCGAAGCGGCCGAAGGAGAGCTTCGAGCAAAAGCTCGGCGCGCGCTGGGCGGTCTGGGTCGGCGGCCTGGCGCTGGCGCTCGGCGCGATCTTCCTGGTCCGCTTCTCGATCGAGGCAGGCCTGCTCGGTCCCGGCGTCCGCATCGCCTTCGGCGCACTGTTCTCGATCGCCCTGCTCGCCCTCGGCGAATGGCTGCGCCGTTCCGACCGGATCACGGCGATCTCGCGCATCCCGGCCGCCAATGTCCCCGGCATCCTGACGGCGGCCGGCACCGTCGGCCTGTTCGCCACGGTCTATGCGGCCTATTCGCTCTATGGACTGATCGGCCCGATGGCGGCCTTCATCCTGCTCGCGCTGATCGGCATGGCCACCATGGCCGCCGCTGGCCTGCATGGCGCGTGGCTCTCGGGCCTCGGCCTCGTCGGCTCCTATGTCACCCCGCTGCTCATCACATCCGACAATCCCAACATCCTGGCGCTGATGATCTATCTGATCGTCGTAACCGCGTTTGCGTTCGCGCTGGCACGGTTGCGGCTGTGGCGCTGGCTGGCGATCGCCGCCAGTGTCGCCGCGATCCTCTGGGGTGTGGCCATGGTCGCAAGCGGCGCAGGCGCGATCGAAAGCGGCATCTATACGATCGTGCTGCTCGCGCTCTCGTCGATCTTCCTCGTTGTCGACGTCCAGCGCGACGCGACCGCGAACCGGCCGGACTGGTTCGCCGTCGGCGTCCTGGCCGGTCTTGCCGCCCTGCTGGTGCTCGGCGCCGTCGCCCGCGACTATGCGTCCGCCAGCATCGCCGCCAGCCTGATCGGCGGCGCCATGCTGCTCCTCCTCGCCCGCCGCCATGACGCCGTCGCGTTCGTCTCGCCGTTGGCTGCCGCCGAGCTGGTCGCCCTGCTCTTCTTCTGGCCGGCCGCCGCGCAGGCGGCGCGCGAGCCGGTAACCTACATCGTCGATTCGCTTTCGACCTATTTCCCCCTCCCCGACGCCATCCGCATGTTCGGCATCGTCGGCCTGCTCGGCGCCGCCGCCTTGATCGCGACGGCGCTGGCGCGACTGCTGGCGAAGCCGAATGCCGGCCCCTTCGCGACCTCGGCTCACGCGGGCGCTGCGAGCGCCGGCCCCGTCGTCGCGGCCATCGTCGCCTATCTCCGCATCACGGGCTTCGTCTCCAGCATCGGCTTTGCCGCGATCGCGCTGGCGCTGGCCGCCCTCTATGCCGTGTTGACGGAACGCTTCGCCCGCCGTGAACGGCCCGGCAAGGCGCTCGATCAGGTACCGACGGGACTCTTCGCTGCCGGCGCCATCGCCGCCATTGCCTGCGCCATGACCATGGCGCTCGAGGGCGGCATCCTGACGACGGCGCTGGCGCTCGCTGCGCTTGGCGCGGCCTGGGTGCAGTTGCGACGTCCGATCGGCGTGCTGCGCTACGGTGTGGCCGTCCTGGCACTGCTCGTCCTCGCCCGCGTCGCCTGGGACCCGTACATCTTCGGCGTCCGGTCCGGCGGCGGCGTCTATCTCTCCATCCTGATCGGCTACGGCATTCCGGCCGCCGCCTTCGCCGTTGCCTCCGTTCTGCTGCGGCGGGTTCGGGTCGACCGCGCCGTGTTCGCGGCGGAGGCGCTGGCAGTCATCATGGCCGCGCTGCTGGTGGTGTTCGAGATCCGCGCCATCGTCTTCGGTGGCGACCTGCTGACACCGGCAACCGCCCTCAGCGAACAGGGCCTTACGACCGCAGCAGCCTTTGCCTTCGCGCTGGGCCTGTCGCGGCTGGCGCAGAGCCGCCCGAGCCCGGTCTTCCGACTGGGCGGCGTGCTGGCCCGTATCCTCGGCCTGCTCAACGCGGTGATCGGCCTCGGCTTCGTCGTCAATCCGCTCCTGACCGGAGACCCGGTCGGCGGCGGAGCGGTCCTCAACGAAATCCTGCTCGCCTATGGCCTTCCGGCCGTCCTCGCGGGCCTCGTCGCCTTCCGCGCGCCGCCGGCGCAACTGCGCTGGCTGCAGACGGCGACGGGCGCCGTCGCGCTGATCCTCGCCTTCATGGCGGTGACGCTGGAGATCCGATTCCTGTTCTCCATCTCGCCGGATCTCTCCCGCGATGCCGTCGGTTCGGCCGAGTCCTATGCCTATTCGGCCGCCTGGCTGGCGCTCGGCATTCTGCTGCTCGCCTTCGGGCTGGTCTTCCGCCAGCGGGCGGCTCGCCTCGCCTCGGCGCTGCTGATCGTGGTCACGGTCCTCAAGGTCTTCCTGATCGACATGTCGAATCTGGAAGGCGTCTGGCGGGCGCTGTCCTTCATGGGCCTCGGCGCGGTGCTGATCGGCATCGGCCTCGTCTATCAGCGGCTGCTGTTCGGCGGCTCCAAATCTGCGAGCGAGCCGGACGAGACGCCGCCGGAAGCCGGCGCGACGACCGGCGCCTAGACGATCCAGCAGGAACTCCCTTCGCCGCGCCCCGTTGAGCGAGCGAAGGGAGATTTCCATGCCTGATCCCAACCGCCCCGCTCTCGCCACGCCGGGACCCGACGTGCCCGATCCGGGCCAGCCGCCCAAGCCCGCGCCGCCGGTGCACGATCCGAAGCCACAGCCCGACCAACCGCCGCGCCCGCCGGATATTCCGCCGATCCCGCCGCAGGAATTGCCGGACAATCCCGACGTGCCCAACCCGGCGCCGCCGCAGCCCATGCCGCCGATCCACGACCCGCAGCCGCAGCCCAATCCGCCACCGAGCCCGCCGGATATCCAGCCGGTGCCGCAGGAATTGCCCGGCAACTCGCCGCAGGAGTTCCCGATCACCGAACCGCGCGGCTGATCCGTCTTGACGCCCGCACGGGCCGGGGCCATGAAAGCCCCGAGCCACACATGCGCGCCACGGACACCACCTCCCCCATCCTTCTGGTCGGCCCCTCCTGGGTCGGCGACATGGTCATGGCCGCGAGTCTCGTCGCCGCAATCCGCCAGCGTTTTCCAAACCGTCCGGTCGACGTGCTGGCGCCTCCGGCATCTCTGCCCATCTCGACCCTGATCGAGGGCGTCCGCAACGCCATCCCGCTCGGCTTCGGCCATGGCCAGTTCGGTCTCTCCGGCCGCTGGAAGATCGGCCGATCGCTGAAGAGCGCCGGCTATGGCACGGCGATCGTGCTGCCGCGCGCCTTCAAGGCGGCGATCCCGCCCTTCGCGGCGCGGATCCCGGAACGGATTGGCTATGCCGCCGAGGGGCGCAGTATCCTCCTGACCGATGCGCGCAGCGACGCCGACCGCAAGACGGCCCGCACGATCGACCGCTTCGTCGCGCTCGCAGGCCCCTCCGGCAAGCCGCCCGCCTCGCCGCGTCCTCTGTTGCAACAGCCGAAGATCGATCTCGCTGATCTCCGTACCCGCTTC
>JAFKJZ010000364.1 GCA_017305815.1 Hyphomicrobiales bacterium | reverse complement strand
TGTTGGATCGGGCTAACCTGCCACCGGCCAGGGCGGAGCGCCATCGCTTCCTCGACGGCGAGGCTTCGCAGGTGGAATTCAGGCGGCGGGTTCAGACGTCAGCAGCGCGGCGACGAAGCGAACCAGGCTATGCCGGACATGCTCGGCGACCGCGCCCTGCGGATCGAACCCCCACCAGATCAGCAAACCCTGCCACTGCGCCGCCATCAGTTGGCCGATCTCGGCCGGCGCGCGCGGCGTCCCGATAAAGCAGGCGTCGAGCGCAGCAGCCAGATCCTGCTTCCAGCGCGCGCCGCGCGCCCGCAATTCCGGATCGCGCAGATCCTCGCGCAATACCAGCAATCCCTCGGCATAGGCCTCGATCTCGCCGAAGTCGGAGAGCCCGACCAGCAGGGCAATGGCGCCGGCCGGACTTCTTGGCACGGCGGCGGCCAGCGTGGCGGTGCGGGCGTCGAGCCCGTCCCAGGCCTGCATCAGCGCCGCCTGCTTCAACGCCGCCTTGCTGCCGAAGCGCTGCACCAGCGTCGATCCGGACAGCCCGCAGGCGCGGGCCAGGTTCTCGAAGGTCAACGCCTCCGGGCCGCGCTCATGGATCAGCGCCAGCGCCGCTTCCAGCACCGTCTCGTCCGGCATGGCCTTGTGGCGGGGCATGTTGACTTCCTTTTATAAACGAACAATCATTTATATAGAGAAACTCCACGCCGCACCAGCCCAGGTGCGCATCGAATCGCAGGAGAACGCCATGTCGCTGACGGGAAAAGTGGCCCTGGTCGCCGGCGCCACGCGCGGAGCCGGCCGCGGCATCGCCGCCGAGCTCGGCGCTGCCGGCGCCACCGTCTATGTCACCGGCCGCACGACGCGCGACCGCCTTTCCGAGTACCAGCGCGCGGAGACGATCGAGGAGACCGCCGAGCTGGTGACGGCGCTGGGCGGCCATGGCATCGCGGTCCCGACCGACCATCTGGAGCCCGAGCAGGTGCAGGCGCTGGTCGAACGGATCCGCCGCGACCATGGCCGGCTCGACATCCTCGTCAACGACATCTGGGGCGGCGAAAATCTGTTCGAGTGGAACAAGCCGGTCTGGGAGCACCATCTCGGCAACGGCCTGCGCCTGCTGCGGCTCGCCATCGACACGCACCTCATCACCGCGCATTTCGCGCTGCCGCTGCTGATCGAACGACCGGGCGGCCTGCTGGTCGAGGTCACCGACGGCACCGCCGACTACAACGCCACGCATTACCGGCTGTCGCCCTTCTACGATCTCGCCAAAACCTCGGTGAACCGCATAGGCTGGGCGCATGCCCAGGACCTGGCCCCACATGGCGCGACCTCCGTGTCGCTGACGCCGGGATGGATGCGCTCGGAAATCATGCTGGAGACCTTCGGGGTGCGCGAGGACAACTGGCGCGACGCCACCGCGGCCGAGCCGCATTTCGTCATCTCGGAAACGCCGCGCTTCGTCGGCCGCGCCGTCGCAGCACTCGCCGCCGACCCCGAGCGGGCGCGCTGGAACGGGCAGTCGCTTTCAAGCGGCGGACTGGCCGAGGCCTATGGCTTCACCGATCTCGACGGCTCGCGGCCGGATGCCTTCCGCTATCTGGCCGAGGTGCAGGAAGCCGGAAAACCCGCCGACGCGACCGGCTACCGCTGACGGCCCGGCGCGGAAAGGCAAGCCGAGACCCAGCGCGACGCTGGGTAAGTTGGCAGCTCCGAAAATCTCGAAGCGTTCCAAGTTGATCGGCATTTACCGCTCAGTAGATGATTCGTGTTTTCTTTCCGCTTTCTTTGGAGAGGAAAGCCCAATGCAAATCACACGGCTCAGCAAGACGGCCCTGACTGCCTCGATTGCCTTCTTCGCGACGCTGGTCGCCTTCGGCAACATCACCGACTATGGCTCGAACTTCGAGTTCGTGCGCCACGTCCTGCTGATGGACACCATCTTCCCGAACGCCACCATCCACTATCGCGCCATCACCAGCCCGACGCTGCACCACGCGTTCTACATCCTGATCATCGCCGCCGAGACGTTGACGGCAATCCTGTGCTGGATCGGCACCTTCGCCATGCTCGGCCGCCTCGGCGCCGACGCGCGTGCGTTCAACCGCTCGAAGAAGTGGGCGATCGGCGGCCTCGCCTTCGGCTTCCTCGTCTGGCAGGTCGCCTTCCTGTCGATCGGCGGCGAGTGGTTCGGCATGTGGATGTCGCAGACCTGGAACGGCATCGAATCGGCCTTCCGCTTCTTCATCACCATCATCTGCGTGCTGATCTTCGTCTCGATGCCGGACACCGAGCTGAACGACTAAGGCGCAAAGCCACCCTCACCCGGAAGAGCCCGGTCGGACTTCC
>JAFKJZ010000363.1 GCA_017305815.1 Hyphomicrobiales bacterium | reverse complement strand
GGCCTGCCTTATCCGGAAGGGACGGCGCTGGTCCGGCTCGATCGCCTGCGTCTCGTCGACGGCATGGCGGTGGCGCTGCACCGCTCGCTGATCTCGGCCGAGCTGGCGCGGTCGATCGGCCTCACCCGCGACGTCGCCGCGTCGCATTCCTTCTCGCTGTACCGCTTCTTCGAGGAGCGTGGTCTTTCGGTGCATGGCGCCACCGAGCGCCTGATCGCCTGCACGGCCGAACCCGGCGACCGGGAGCTGCTCAACCTCGGCGCGGACGCCGTCGTCGTCGCGGTGACGCGACACTCGTTTGCCGCCGACGGCACGCCGCTCGACGCCGTCAACGCCGTCTATGACGCGCGCCGCTACTCCTACGAGGCGACGCTTGTGCGCCAGCCGCGGAACCACGCATCCAACATGGAGAAGTCAGATGAAATCCACTTCGATGGCGCTCGCCACGATGGTCCTCGCCTCGGCCCTTGGAACGGCTAGCGCCCGCGCCGAGGACAAGCCCGTCGCCCTGATCGTTTCGCAGGGCGGCCTCGGCGACCAGTCCTACAACGACCTCGCCCATTCCGGCTTTCTCCGCGCGCTGAAGGACACCGGGCTCGAGGGCAAGGCGGTCGAATCCAAGGAAGTGGTTTCGCAGGCGACCGAGATCCTGCGCCGTGCGTCCGACGCCGATTTCGGCCTGATCGTCGATCTCGAATATGCCCATGGCGAGCCGATGCTCGAAGTTGCCAAGGATTATCCGGATACCAAGTACGTCATCCTGAACCAGGTGCGCGAAGGCTCGAACATCGCCTCGGTGCTGTTCCAGGAGCAGGAAGGTTCCTACCTCGCCGGCA
Organism: Hyphomicrobiales bacterium; assembly: GCA_017305815.1. GTDB lineage: Bacteria > Pseudomonadota > Alphaproteobacteria > Rhizobiales > Kaistiaceae > Kaistia > Kaistia nematophila. The sequence continues at coordinate 1,511 of JAFKJZ010000363.1, read as the reverse complement.
CGCTCGCCGCCCTGGTGACGACCGATACCTCGATCAAGGGCATCAACGACAAGCCGGTGATCGGTGTTATCGGTGGCACCAAGTCGGCCGGCATCGACAAGTTCATCGCCGGCTATGTCGAGGGTGCCAAGGCGGCCAATCCCGAAATCGTCGTCAAGATCGCCTATTCCAACAATTTCGGCGATCCGGCCGTCGGCCTGCAGATGGCCAAGGCGATGATCGAGGAAGGCGCCGACGTGATCTACCACGTCGCCGGGGGCACCGGCATGGGCGTCATCCAGGCAGCGAAGGAGGCCGGCGTCTACGCGATCGGCGTCGACACCGACCAGGACGGCATCGCGCCGGGCAATGTCCTCACTAGCATGGTCAAGCATTCCGACAACGCCGTCGAGACGGTGATCCAGGACTACGCCGCCGACAAGTTCCCGGGCGGCCAGACGATCACGCTCGGCCTCAAGGAGAACGGCGTCGGCCTGTCGGAGATGAAGTACACCAAGGACCGCATCCCCCCGGCGATCCTGGAAAAGGTCGAGGCGGCGAAGCAGGACATCCTCTCCGGCAAGATCAAGGTCTGGAACGTCGTCGACCAGGGCTACCCGGACTTCCTGAAGTAAGCACGATCAACGCGTAGGGACGGTCCATGTCGATGGATGACTTTCAGCCGGACACGACGATCCGACTGGGGGCGCAGGGCGTCACCCGCCGGTTCGGCGCGCTGGTCGCCAATGATGGCATCACCTTCCGCGCCCATCGCGGAACCATCCATGCCATCGTCGGCGGCAATGGCGCCGGCAAGTCGACGCTGATGCGCATCCTGCAGGGCATGGACCGACCGGACGAGGGCGTCGTCCTCGTCGACGGCATGCCGACCGTCTTCTTCGGACCCGCCGATGCCTTCCAGAAGGGCATCGGCATGGTGCACCAGGAATTCATGCTGGTGCCCGGGCTGACGCTGCTCGAAAACCTGGTGCTGGCGCAGGAACCGCTCGACGGCCTGCGCCGCATCGATCGCCGGAGGGCCCTCGACGCCGCGCGAAAACTGGAGCGCGAGGCGGGCGTCACGCTCGACTGGGACATGCCGGTCGACGACGCTCCGGTGCATGTGCGCCAGATCGTCGAGATCCTGCGCCTGCTCTATCGCGGCGCCGACGTGCTCATCCTCGACGAGCCGACGGCGGTGTTGGCGCCGGCGCAGGTGCAGGGACTGATCGTCCTGCTCCAGAAGCTGCGCTCGGAAGGCCGCACCATCCTCTTCATCAGCCACAAGCTGGACGAGGTGATGGCGCTCGCCGACGAGATCACCGTCATCCGCGCCGGCAAGGTGATCGGCGCCATGAAGACGGCCGAGACCAGCAAGGCGGCCCTCGCCGAGATGATGATCGGCGAGATTTTGAGCCGTCCCAACGCGCGGCCGAGCGCGGTCGGACGCACCGTACTGGAGCTGCGCGGCCTCGCCGCCAAGGATGCGCGCGGCGTGCTGCGCCTGAAGGAACTCGATCTCGATATCCGCG
>JAFKJZ010000362.1 GCA_017305815.1 Hyphomicrobiales bacterium | reverse complement strand
AGTATCTGTCCGGAGAGACCACGGCAGCCGGTAGGTTCCGGGAAGGTGGGCAGAACGACGACCCGTGAGCCAGGAGACCTGCCTCGACAGATTGAAAACGTCCTCGGGCGGGGTGTCCCGGTGGAGCGCTGGAACCGTGCGGCCTTTTTCGGGCCGCGCGTTCCATTCGCTTCGGCTCGCCCCCGCTCCAACATCTGGGCTGAAGCCGATGTCACTCACGATCGATTCCGACCGCAGCGTACCCCTCGCGTCCAACCCGTCGCATTCGCCGGTTCCGGTTCCGTCCAAGGCGTCTGCCGCCGCCACGCCGGCCTTTCATGTCATTCGCCGCAACGGCTCGGTGTCGCCCTTCGACGCCGCCAAGATCGCCGTCGCGCTCACCAAGGCGTTTCTCGCCGTCGAGGGCAACAGCGCCGCCGCCTCGCGCCGCGTGCACGAGATCGTCGACGATTTGACCGGCCAGATCGTCAGCGCGCTGACGCGCCGCGTCGGCTCCGATCGCGCGCTGCATATCGAGGACGTGCAGGACCAGGTCGAGCTGGCGCTGATGCGCGGCGAGCACCACAAGGTCGCCCGCGCCTATGTGCTCTATCGCGAGGAGCGCGCCCGCGCCCGCCGCACGGCCGAGGCGGCCGTTCCCGCCGGCGCGCCGCTGTTCCAGGTGCGCGGCGCCGACGGCATCCTCCGCCCGCTCGACGAGCGCCGCCTGCAGCTCGTGGTCGACGAGGCCTGCGCCGGCCTCGCCGATGTCGACGCCGCCGCGATCCTCGCCGAGACGCGCCGCAACCTCTATGACGGCATCTCGCCGGCCGAGCTGGCGCTGGCGCCGGTGATGGCGGCGCGCACGCTGGTCGAGAGCGAGCCCAACTACGCCTTTGTCAGCGCCCGCCTGCTGCTCGACATGCTGCGCGCCGAGGCCGTCTCCTTCGTCGAGGGCGTCGTGGCGCAGCCGACCCAGGCCGAGATGGCGACCCGCTATGCCGACTATTTCCCCGCCTTCATCCGCGTTGGCATCGAGCAAGAGCTGGTCGATCCCGAGCTCGGCCGCTACGACCTCGCCCGCCTCGCCGCGGCGCTGAAGCCGGAGCGCGACCTGAACTTCCAGTTCCTCGGCCTGCAGACCCTCTACGACCGCTATTTCCTGCAGACCGGCGGCACCCGCATCGAACTGCCGCAGGCCTTCTTCATGCGCGTCGCCATGGGCCTGGCGCTGCGCGAGATCGACCGCGAGACACGGGCGATCGAGTTCTACGACCTGCTGTCGTCCTTCGATTTCATGGCCTCGACGCCGACCCTGTTCAATTCCGGCACGCTCCGGCCGCAGCTTTCCTCCTGCTTCCTGACCACGGTGCCGGACGATCTCGACGGCATCTTCAAGTCGGTGAAGGACAATGCGCTGCTGGCAAAGTATTCCGGCGGCCTCGGCAATGACTGGACGCGCGTGCGCGGCCTCGGCGCTCACATCAAGGGCACGAATGGCGAGAGCCAGGGCGTGGTGCCGTTCCTGAAGGTGGCGAACGACACCGCGATCGCCGTCAACCAGGGCGGCAAGCGCAAGGGCGCTGTCTGCGCCTATCTCGAGACCTGGCATGTCGACATCGAGGAATTCCTCGATCTCCGCAAGAACACCGGCGACGATCGCCGCCGCACGCATGACATGAACACCGCCAACTGGGTGCCGGACCTGTTCATGCAGCGCGTCGCCGAGGACGGCGTCTGGACGCTGTTCTCGCCCGACGAGACGCCGGACCTGCACGACCTCTACGGCCCCGCCTTCAAGACCGCCTATGAGGGCTACGAGGCGAAGGCGAAGCGCGGCGAGATGCGCGTCCACAAGGAGGTCAAGGCGACCGATCTCTGGCGCCGCATGCTGACCATGCTGTTCGAGACCGGGCATCCCTGGATCACCTTCAAGGATCCCTGCAACATCCGCTCGCCGCAGCGCCATGCCGGCGTGGTGCACTCGTCCAATCTCTGCACCGAGATCACGCTCAACACCTCGAACGACGAGGTCGCGGTCTGCAATCTCGGCTCGATCAACCTCGCCCACCACATCGTCGGCGACGGCCTCGATCTCGACCGGCTGGCGCGCACCGTCCAGACGGCGATGCGGATGCTCGACAACGTCATCGACATCAATTTCTACACGATCCCGGAGGCGCGCCGCTCCAACCTGCGCCATCGTCCGGTCGGCCTCGGCCTGATGGGCTTCCAGGACGCCCTGCAGGCGCTGCGCATTCCCTACGCTTCCGAGGCGGCCGTCCGCTTCGCCGACGAGAGCATGGAGGCGATCTCGTTCCATGCGATCTCGGCCTCGACCGACCTTGCCGCCGAGCGCGGCCGCTATCCGAG
>JAFKJZ010000154.1 GCA_017305815.1 Hyphomicrobiales bacterium | reverse complement strand
CGACGCGCGCAGCTTCGCAGCCAAACAAAAAAAGCCCCGCAGAAGCGGGGCTTTTCTGTGCCCGACGGAAAGACCGTCGGGCACGAAATCGCTGAAGCGACCTGGGATTACCAGTGGCGCTGCAGGAACAGGTTGGCAGTCCAAGCGCCGCCGTCCTGGTCGACGTCGGCGTTGTTGAAGCCCTTGGCGTCGACGTCCGTGTAGAAGATGTCCGCGACCAGGTCGAGGCCCTTGACCGGGGTGTAGGCGGTGTTGAAGCCAACGCGCCATGCGTCGATCTTCGCGCCGTCCAGGTTGTCCGAGCCTTCGTAGCTGGCGTAGCCGCCCGAGAGCGACGACCACAGCTGCGGGGTCCAGACGTGCTTGTACGAAGCAAGCGCGCTCCAGCTCGAGCCGGCGAAGTGCGAGCCGTTGTTGTCGAGGGCGAGCGTGCCCGCGACGGACGTGCCGCCCGAGATGCCGGTGAAGGAGTTGGCGTTGTCGCCATAGGCAGCCGAGACGAAGAAGCGATCGCCAGCCGAGATGTTGTCGAGAGCGATCTCGAGGCCGCCACCGATGGCCCAGCCGGCCTTCGAGTCGTTGTCAACCCAGTCGAACGCCTGGTTGACGTAGGCACCCGCAACCTTGGCGCTGAAGATGCCCGACGAGTAGGTCACGGCACCGATGATGTCCGGAACGTTGTCGTTGCCGCCTTCGTAGGTGTTGCCGTTGTAGGTGTATTCGCCGTAGCCGAGCGCGCCGCGATCGCGGTTGTCTTCGACCGACAGGGCCAGACCGAAGCCGTTGACGGCGTAGGTCAGCTGGATGTGGTCGGTGGTCGAATCCGAACCGAACATGCCGGTGTCGTCATAGCCACGGCCGAAGTCGAACAGCGAGGTGAAGTAACCTGCCTTGATCGGGCCGAGCTCGAGGTAGGCGCTATCGACGTAAGCCGAGTTGGTCGACTCGTTGACCAGGTCAGCGTAGGTGCCGTTCTCGCCGGACTTGTTGGCGGTCTTGGCGCGCATGTCGATGAAGCCGGTCAGGTTACCGTACTCGGTGACCGACGAAGCCGTCAGCTGGATCGAAACTTCGGTGTAGAAGTTGCCCCAGTTGCTGTTGTCGTAGCCAGCGTTGAAGCGGCCGAAGTCGGTGTCGCCGAACGAGGTGCCGAACTCGACGTAGCCGCCGACCTTGATGCAGGTGTCGGTGCCGGGGGAGTAGAAGAAGCCTGCGCCGAACGCGTCGCAGACCTTCACGTAGTCGACCGGCTCGGCGACCGTCAGATCGGCAGCCTGGGCGCCGCCGGCGAGCACGATTGCTGCGGCCGAGCCGAGCAGAAGGGACTTAAAGTTCATAACCTGACCTCTAGTTGTCAGGGGATCGGAGAGGCGCCTGCCTGCCCTCGGTCCACACTGTCGCCAGCGCGCCGATCGGGCGTTTCCGGGCCTCGTTCCCCCAGCCAATGAGCTGTCCGCGACCCCCCATGGGAAACGGACAGGACTTTCTCCAAATCACTCGTCGAAAGTGAGTTGAACTTACCGATGCAGATGATTCACGTAACTCAAAAACAGCCAGATCTCCGATATGGAGTCATGATTGTAAGCTTGAGTTGCTAATTTGCGACAAGGGGCGTTTGGGGAGGTTGGAAAGCCCCGGAGGCCCGTGCGGAACCCGGCTTCGGCCGGGGTGTGAATAAGAGCCGGCTTGCGAATGATCGGACACGCAAGGGTGGTGAGGCGCCGCTTCGGACAAGCTTCGGCGGGCGCCGACGCCGGATTGCGTCGCCAGGCACGCCGGCGATGGGTCGAGCCGAAACGTCAGAAAGCTTGGATTTCCGACAGGGAAGGGGCGCGCATTTGCAGGTCAGGCCCGTGCCGTCCGTTGCCGGGAGGGCGCGATCTATGGGGCGGAGGACTAAGCGTCGGTTGCGTCAGCGCGCGTCGGAATCGAGGAATTCGCGTACGTCGGAGAAGACGTCCCGGAACATCTCCGGCGTGAGGACGCCGGTGTTCGTGTTGTAGCGCGAGCAGTGGTAGCTGTCGAAAATACTAAGTGCGCCGATGTTATGCCGCGCGCGATGCCCAAATTTATGGCGCGACATGCGTTCGCCGAGGGCAACGACGACGCTGTCATGCGCGATCTTGCCGAGGGCGATGACGGCGCGCAGCAGGGGCATCGCCGCCACCGTCGCGGTCAGGAAGGGGCGGCAGGCGCCGATCTCGCCCGTGGTCGGCTTGTTCTCCGGCGGCACGCAGCGGACGGCGTTGGTGATCGCCGTGTCGATCGGTGTCAGGCTGTCGTCCGGCCGCGCCTCGAAGACGCCGCGCGCGAAGCCGAAGTCGAGCATGGTCTGGTAGAGCAGGTCGCCGGCATAGTCGCCGGTGAAGGGCCGGCCGGTCCGGTTGGCGCCGCGAAGCCCCGGCGCCAGGCCTACGATCAGCAGCCGGCCGTCGTCGACGCCGAAGGAGGGGACGGGCGCGTTGTTCCAGCCCGGCTCCTTCGATCGCCATTCCTCGCGGAAGGCGACGAGGCGCGGGCACAGCGGGCAATCGCGCCCGGGATCGGCTGCGGAGAGCGGCACGGTCCGGCTCAGATCTCGTCCTCGAAGCCGTCGTCGAAGCCGCCGCTGACCTGCTGGCGCTCGACGCTGCGATGGGCGCGCTCGGCCGGGTCGCGGCCGATGCGCTTCTGCACGGTGACGAGGTCGATGAAATGGTCCGCCTGCCGGCGCAGTTCGTCGGCGATCATCGGCGGTTGGGTGGCCAGCGTCGAAACGACCGAAACCTTGCGGCCCTTGCGCTGCACCGCCTCGACCAGCGAGCGGAAATCGCCGTCGCCGGAGAACAGCACGACATGGTCGACATATTCGGCCACTTCCATGACATGGACGGCCAGTTCGATATCCATGTTGCCCTTGACCTTGCGGCGGCCGGCGGCGTCGAAGAACTCCTTCGTCGGCTTGGTGACGACCGTGTAGCCGTTGTAGTCGAGCCAATCGATCAGCGGCCGGATCGACGAATATTCCTGGTCCTCCGACAGCGCCGTATAATAATAGGCGCGCATCAGGTAGCCCTTGCTCTGGAATTCGCCGAGCAGCTTCTTGTAATCGATGTCGAAGGCGAGGGACTTGGCGGTGGCGTAGAGATTTGCGCCATCGATGAACAGGGCGATCTTTTCGCGAGCGTCAAACATTTTAAAATATCCGGTCGGTGAAAATGAAATGCGGAATGCTAGGGCCCAAACGGGCCGACTCGAAGGAGGCAATTCCGCATCAATATATCGTCGTCGCCGGGTGCGTAAACAATTCGGCGTGTGCGGTTGCGGACGCCTGTTGACGGCATCCCGGGCGCGCGCTTGGGGCGAGCCGGCTGCATATTCTCTTGCAATCCATCGGCCGCGCTCTTATTCATGCGCGCTTGAACCCCAGCCTTTCCCGAACAGGAGACCTGACATGGCGCGCGTCACCGTGGAAGATTGCGTCGACAAGGTCGAGAACCGCTTTGAACTGGTGCTCCTTGCCGGCCATCGCGCTCGCATGATCGCCAGCGGCTCGCCGCTGACGGTTGCCCGCGACAACGACAAGAACCCCGTCGTTGCGCTGCGCGAGATCGCCGACGAGACCGTTCACCCCGACGATCTCAAGGAAGACCTGATCCATTCCTTGCAGAAGTATGTCGAGGTCGACGAGCCCGAGCAGGACCTGCAGCTTCTCGCCGAGGATTCGGCCGAGGAGGACAACGGCGTCGCCTTCGACCGCATGTCGGAAGAAGACCTGCTGCGCGGCCTCGAGAACATGGTCCCGCCCGACAAGCAGGACGATTTCTAAGAGCCGACGCTCCGGATCCGGCCAAAGCGCTTGTCGCTTGGCCGCGTTCGCTATCCTATATGAACGGATAGTCTTCTGGCCGGGTTCTGCCCGGCCTATTCGCGCGCCTTCGGAAATAGCGCCATGATGCGCCAGTATGAACTCCTCGAGCGAGTCCAGCGGTACAATCCGCAGGCCGACGAGGGGCTGTTGAACAAGGCCTATGTGTACGCCATGCAGAAGCATGGCTCGCAGCGGCGCGCCAATGGCGACCCTTACTTCTCGCATCCGCTCGAAGTCGCCGGCATCCTCACCGACCTGAAGCTCGACGACGCCACTATCGCGGTCGCGCTGCTGCATGACACCATCGAGGACACGGACGCGACGCGCTCCGAGATCGACGGAATGTTCGGCGAGGATATCGGCCGGCTGGTCGAGGGCCTCACCAAGATCAAGCGCCTCGACCTGGTGACCAAGAAGGCGGCGCAGGCGGAGAATTTCCGCAAGCTGCTGCTCGCCATTTCCGAGGATGTGCGCGTCCTCCTGGTGAAGCTCGCGGACCGGCTTCACAACATGCGCACGCTTCACTTCATGCCGGAGGAGAAGCGCGGCCGGATCGCCGAGGAGACGCTGGAGATCTATGCGCCGCTGGCCGGCCGCATGGGCATGCACGACATGCGCGAGGAGCTCGAGGAGCTCGCCTTCGCCGTCGTCAACCCGGAGGCGCATCTCGCCGTCACCAGTCGCCTCGCCGAAGTGCGCTCGCGCAGCGAGAGCCTGATCGAGGCGATCGAGAAGGACCTGCGCGACAAGCTCGAGAAGCACGGCATGAAGGCGAAGGTCTTCGGCCGCACCAAGCGCCCCTATTCGATCTTCCGCAAGATGGAGCGGAAGGCGATCTCGTTCGAGCAGCTTTCCGACATCATCGGCTTCCGCGTCATCCTCGACACGACGGCGGAGTGCTATGCGGCGCTCGGCATCGTCCACACCACCTGGCCGACCGTGCCGGGCCGGTTCAAGGACTATATCTCGACGCCGAAGCAGAACGACTATCGCTCGATCCACACCACCGTGGTTGGCCCCGGCCGCCAGCGCGTCGAGCTGCAGATCCGCACGCGCGAGATGGACGACGTCGCCGAATACGGCATCGCCGCCCATGCCCTCTACAAGGACAAGGGCAACGGCAACCTCTCCGACGAGAGCCGCGCCTATACCTGGCTGCGCCGCACCGTCGAGATGCTGGCCGAGGGCGACACGCCGGAAGAGTTCCTGGAGAACACCAAGCTGGAGCTCTTCCACGATCAGGTGTTCTGCTTCACGCCGAAGGGCCGCCTGATCGCGCTGCCGCGTGGCGCGACGCCGATCGACTTCGCCTATGCGGTGCACACCGACATCGGCGATACCTGCGTCGGCTGCAAGATCAATGGCCGCATGATGCCGCTGACGACCGAGCTGCACAATGGCGACGAGGTCGAGATCATCTGCTCCAAGGCGCAGGTGCCGCCGCCGACCTGGGAATCGATCGCCATCACCGGCAAGGCGCGCGCCTCGATCCGCCGCGCCGCCCGCACGGCGATCCGCAAGCAATATGCCGGCCTCGGCCGCAAGATCGTCGAGCGCGCCTTCGAGCGCGCCGGCCGCGACTTCTCCGAGGACCGGCTGAAGGCGGCGCTGCCGCGCCTCGCGCAGCAGAACATCGAGGACATGCTCGCTTCTGTCGGGCGCGGCGAGATCCCGTCCGTCAACGTCCTGAAGGCTGTCTATCCCGACCACAAGGAAGAGCGCGCGGCCGTGCCGAAGGGCGGCAACGGCACCGGCGGCGAGCCGGGCTGGTTCGGCCTCAAGAAGGGCTCGGGAATGATGTTCCGCGTCCCGACGGGCGAGACGCAGGCGGAGCTGCCGGCGATCCCGATCCGCGGCCTGCATGGCGATATGCCGGTCCGCTTCGCGCCCGATGCCGGAGCTGTGCCGGGCGACCGTATCGTCGGCATCATGACGCCGGGCGAGGGGATCACCATCTATCCAATCCAGTCGCCGGCGCTGAAGGAGTTCGACGACGAGCCGGACCGCTGGCTCGACGTGCGCTGGGACATCGACGCCGCCCATCGCGAGCGCTTCCCGGCCCGCATCGAGGTGACGGCGATCAACGAGCCCGGGACGTTGGCGCAGATCGCCCAGATCATCGCCGACAATGACGGCAACATCTCGAATCTGCGGATCGTGAAGAGCGCGCCGGACTTCTCGGAACTGGTCATCGACCTCGAAGTGTGGGATCTGAAGCACCTCAATCGCCTTTTGAGCGACCTCCGCGAACGCCACGTCGTGAGCGCGGCGAGCCGCGTCAACGCCTGACGGCCGCCGCCACGACAAGACCTGGACTGGACATAGAATGAACCAAGCCGAAATCCTCGATGTCTTCCGCGAATCCGGCGCATTGCTCGAGGGGCATTTCATTCTGAGCTCCGGGCTGCGCAGCCCGATCTTCCTGCAGAAGGCCCGCGTCTTCATGTATCCGGACCGGACCGAGCGCTTGTGCAAGGCGCTGGCGGCGAAGATCCGCGAGGCCGGCATCGAGTTCGATCTCGTCGTGTCGCCGGCGCTGGGCGGTCTCATCCCGGGTTACGAGACGGCGCGCCATCTCGGTGTGCCGGCGATGTGGGTCGAGCGCGAGCAGGGCGAGTTCCGCCTGCGCCGCTTCGAGCTGCCGGCGAACGCGAAGATCCTGGTCGTCGAGGACATCGTCAGCACGGGCCTGTCGATCCGCGAGACCATCACCGCCATCCGCGCGATTGGTGGCGATGTCGTCGCCGCCGCCTGCCTGATCGACCGCTCCGACGGCGAGGCCGAAGTCGGCGTGCCGCTGATCTCGCTGACCCGCTACAAGGTTCCGGCCTATCCGGCCGATCAGTTGCCGCCGGAACTCGCCGCCATCCCGCCCGTCAAGCCGGGCAGCCGCAGTCTCGCCTGAGTCTCCCCCGAGGCGTCTAAGCCTAGATCATGCTCTTTCGTCGTCGCCGTCCGCTCAAGTTTCACCAGAAGCTGAACCACTTCATGTGGCCGAAGGGCGGCTGGAAGCGCGCGATCCGCTACTACGTCAAGCGCCTGCTGCGCCTCTCGGGCTCGCCGCATTCGATCGCGGCGGGCTTCGCCGCCGGCGTGGCGCTGGCGATGACGCCTTTCATCGGCTTCCACTATCTGCTCTGCTTCGCCGTCGCCTTCCTCGTTCGCGGCAATGTGCTTGCGGCCGTGCTCGGCACGACCATCGGCAATCCGCTGACCTTTCCCCTGATCTGGGTCGGCACCTACGAGACCGGCAGCCTGGTCCTCGGCTGGTTCGGGCAGTCGCCGGAGCGGCTCGGCTTCCACGACCTCCGCCACAAGCTGCTGACCGAATCATGGCGCGAAATCTGGCCGATCATGGAGCCGATGCTGGTCGGCGCCGTGCCGCTCGCCCTGGTGCTGGGCGGAATCTCCTATGTTCTCGTCTATTTCGCCGCGCAGGGCTTCCAGTCATCGCGCCGGCATCGCTTCGCCGTGCGTCGCCAGGCGCTGCATGGTAAGTAGCGATCATCGTCGAGAGGGGAATCTGCCGTGACCGTCCGCAATGAACTGCGCCTTGGAATCAACGTCGATCACGTCGCGACCATCCGCAATGCGCGGGGCGGCGTGCATCCCGATCCGGTGCGGGCGGCGAAGGTAGCGGTATCGGCCGGCGCCGACGGCATCACGGCGCATCTGCGTGAGGATCGCCGCCACATCATCGACAGCGACATCGAGCGGTTGCGGGCCGAGATCGCCCTGCCTTTGAACTTCGAGATGGCGGCGACGCGCGAAATGGTCGAGATCGCCCTGCGCCAGCGCCCGCATGCGGTCTGCATCGTGCCGGAGCGGCGCGAGGAGCGGACGACCGAGGGTGGCCTCGACGCCGCCGGCCAACTGGCGCATCTGCAGCCGATGGTGCTCGAACTGGGCGCCGCCGGCATCCGCGTGTCGCTCTTCATCGCCGCCGACCGTCGCCAGATCGACGCCGCCGTCGCCCTCGGCGCGCCGGTGGTGGAACTGCACACCGGCACCTATTGCGAGGCCATCGACGAGAGCCCCGAGGCGTTCGAGCGCGAGCGCGCCCGGATCGAGGACGCCGCGCATTACGGCGCCGGTCTCGGCCTTGAGATCCATGCCGGTCACGGCCTCACCTACGACACGGTCAAGCCGATCGCCGCGATCCCGGTGATCCGTGAGCTCAATATCGGCCATTTCCTGATCGGCGAGGCGGTGTTCGTCGGCCTCGACCAGTCCATCCGCATCATGCGCGCGCTGATGGACGAGGCCCGCAACGCCGTGGATGCCCGCTCGTGATCATCGGCCTCGGCAGCGACCTGATCGATATCCGCCGCGTCGAGAAGACGCTGGAGCGCTTCGGCGCGCGCTTCACCGAGCGCGTCTTCACCGAGATCGAGCAGAAGAAGTCCGACCGGCGCGCCCAGCGCGCCGCCTCCTATGCCAAGCGCTTCGCCGCTAAGGAGGCCTGCGCCAAGGCGCTCGGAACCGGGCTCAACCATGGCGTCTTCTGGCGCGACATGGGAGTCGTCAACCTGCCGAGCGGCAAGCCGACCATGGCGCTGACGGGCGGGGCGGCGGAGCAGCTGGCGCGCATGCTGCCGGAAAACCACCATGCCGCGATCCACCTGACGATCACCGACGACTACCCGCTCGCGCAGGCGTTCGTGATCATCGAGGCGCTGCCGAACCCGGTATGATCGGCGCGGCGGCGGCGCCGTCCGGATGATGCCCGGTGATGCCCCGGCAAATTCCATCTCGGGCGGGTGCACTCGTTGCGCAGATGCCACCGACTCTGTATGAACCAACCTCCGCTGGAAGGCGAGTTGCAATCGGGATCGATCGGAAGGACGCATGAGCGTGGCGGGCGAAAAGTACAAGGCCGAGCGCGGCGGCACGGGCGAGACTGTCAAGATCGTCGTCAATGCGCTCATCCTGGCGCTGATCGTTCGAACCTTCCTGTTCCAGCCCTTCAATATTCCTTCGGGATCGATGAAGCCGACCTTGCTGGTCGGCGATTATCTCTTCGTCTCGAAATATGCCTATGGCTACAGCAAGTACTCGATCCCCTTCGCGCCGGATCTGTTCTCGGGCCGAATCTGGGCTACGCCGCCGGAGCGCGGCGACGTCGCCGTCTTCAAGCTGCCGCGCGATCCCTCGGTCGATTACATCAAGCGCGTGATCGGCCTGCCGGGCGACAAGGTGCAGATGATCAACGGCGTCCTCTACCTGAACGGGACTGCCGTGCCGAAGGAGCGGATCGAGGATTACGTAACGACCGACGAGTTCGGAACCGAGACGCATGTGCCGCGTTACAGGGAAACGCTTCCGAACGGCGTGAGCTACACCGTACTCGATCTCGATCCGCGCAGTTTTTCCGACGACACCCCTGTTTATGAAGTGCCGCCCGACCACTATTTCATGATGGGCGACAACCGGGACAATTCGACGGACAGCCGCGTTCTCGGAGCGGTCGGCTATGTGCCGTTCGAGAATTTCGTCGGCCGTGCCGGCATGGTCTTCTTCTCCGTCGACGAGGGGGCGAAGGCCTGGCAGTTCTGGGAATGGCCCTGGACCGTTCGTTTCGACCGCATTTTCAAGGTGATCTGAGCTTGGCTTCCGAAGAACCGCTGCAGCGTCTCGAAGAAAGGATCGGTCACCGGTTCGTCGATCGCGGCCATCTGGTTCGGGCCCTGACCCATGCCAGCGCCGTGGCAGAGAGCCATCTGGCGCATGGCGAGAGCTATCAGCGACTTGAATTCCTCGGCGACCGGGTGCTGGCGCTGGCGATCGCCGACATGCTGCTCTCCGCCTTCCCCGACGCCGACGAGGGCGAGCTGGCGCGCCGGCTGACCGGCCTTGTCCGCAACGAGAGCTGTGCCGAGGTGGCGCTCGATATCGATCTTGGCCACTGGATCCGTCTCGGGGGCGGCGAGGTTCAGTCGGGCGGTCGCCGCAAGGCGGCGATCCTCGGCGATGTGTGCGAGGCGGTGATCGGTGCTATCTTCGTCGATGGCGGCCTGCCGGCGGCGCGCGCCTTCATCGAGACGCACTGGCGCAAGCGCATGCTGAACTGGACCGGGCCGCTGCGGGACGCCAAGACGACCCTGCAGGAATGGGTCCAGGGACGCGGCCTCGCCGCCCCGAAATATGCAATCGCAGAGCGGAGCGGGCCTGACCACGCGCCGCATTTTACCGTTGAAGTGAAGATCGAGGGCATGCCGACCGTCCTCGGTTCGGGCCGTTCGCGGCGCGAGGCGGAGCAGAAGGCGGCGACCGCCGTGCTGCTGGCCCAAGGCGTATGGAGAGAAGAAACGCATGCCGTCTGACCTGGTGAATTCCGAGGAGACCGCGACCCGCTGCGGCTTTGTCGCCCTGATCGGCGCGCCGAACGCCGGCAAGTCGACGCTCCTCAACCAGCTGGTGGGCACCAAGATTTCGATCGTCACGCACAAGGTGCAGACGACGCGCGCCATCATGCGCGGCATCGCGCTGGAAGGCGCCTCGCAGATCATCTTCGTCGACACGCCCGGCATCTTCCAGCCGAAGCGTCGGCTGGATCGCGCGATGGTGGAGACCGCCTGGGGTGGCGCCAAGGACGCTGATCTCGTTTGCGTGCTGGTCGACGCCGAGCGCTTCCAGAAGAGCGAGACGGCCCAGATCCTCGACAAGGTGGCCGCCGTCGGCCAGCCGAAGATCCTCGTCATCAACAAGATCGATACCGTGCCGCACACGGCGCTGCTGGAGATGGCCGCCAAGGCCAACCAGACGGTGAAGTTCGAGCAGACCTTCATGATCTCGGCGCTGAAGGGGCATGGCTGCACCGACCTGATGGCTTATCTGGCCCAGCGCGTGCCGGAGGGCCCATGGCTCTATCCGGAGGATCAGATCTCCGACCTGCCGATGCGCAACCTCGCCGCCGAGATCACGCGCGAAAAGATGTTCCTGCGCCTGCATGACGAGCTGCCCTACCAGTCGACCGTCGAGACGGAACTCTGGAAGGACCTGCCGGACGGCACGACCCGCATCGAGCAGACGATCTATGTCGAGCGCGAAGGCCAGAAGAAGATCGTGATCGGCCACCGCGGCGAGACGATCAAGGCGATCTCGATGGCGGCGCGCACGGAGATCCAGGAGATGGCCGAGCGGCCGGTCCACCTGTTCCTGTTCGTCAAGGTGCGCGAGAACTGGGGCGACGACCCCGAGCGCTACCGCGAGATGGGAATCGAGTTCCCGCGCTAGGGATTGCCGGAATCGAGTTGGGCGCGGAGGCGAGACTTGCTCTCCGCGTCGACAGCTCGCATCGGAATGTCCTCGATGACGGCGTACAGGCACCAGAGTGCATTGAGGCTGACCCTGTCCGGGTCGCGATGCTTCAGGCGCCAATAGGCCTCGACGGCGCCGATGCGGCGAAGATCGCTTTCGAACCGGATATCGACCGCTTCCAGCCAGCCGGCCGTCGTCGGGCCGATCCCCGGAACCAGCCGGATTGGGCGGTCGCTCATGACGTTTTTCCTTGATGGCTGCGCTCTTCCCGCAGCTGCTTCAGATAGTCCGCCAGCGTCCGGCCCGGCTCCGGCCGGAAGATGGCGTCGAGCATCTTCGCCTCCATGACGCGGTCGAGGCGGAACATGCGGAAATCCTCGCGCAGCTCGCACCAGGCCGTCGCCGTCCAGGCATGGCCCCAGGCCTCGATCGCCAGCGGCCGGATCGTGCGCTCGGTCAGCGCCTCGCTGGCGCTGCGATAGTTGAGCTGCATCTTGCGCTTCTGGCGGATCGCCTTGCGGAACAGGGCTAGCTGCGCGTTGGCCGCGCCGATCAGGGCAGGGGAATTCACCTGCACCGTATCACGCCAGATCTCGCCGCGGCGGGATTCCGGCAGCACGGCGTCGATCTTGACCAGCGCCTCGCGCACGGCGGCCGCGAGCTCCGGATCGGCCCAGGCCTCGACGAAACGGGCGCCTAGCGCCAGTCCTTCCAGTTCTGCCTGGGAGAAGGCGAGGGGTGGCAGCAGCAGCGTGCCGCGCAACACGTAGCCGACGCCGCGCTCGCCCTCGATGGGCACGCCCGTCGCCACCAGCGCGTCGATGTCGCGATAGACGGTGCGGACGGAGACCTCGAGCGTGTCGGCGATCTCCTGCGCCGTGCGGAGGCGGGCGCCGCGCAGCACCTGGACGATCTCGAACAGGCGGTCGGCGCGCCGCATCCGGTCAGCCGGAATAGGCGACGGGATAATAGCCGCTCTGGAAGGATGGCCGGTCGATCAGGGCGGAGAAGGCGGCGGCGTCGGGATGGCCGGCCAGTCGCTCGCCGGCGGCGCGGGCGGATTCGCGATCGAGCCAGTGGACGATCTCCGTCCAGCTGCCATCCTCTGCCTGCGCGATGCTGCGGGCGAGAAAGCCGCGTTGCCGGCGCAGGACGCTCATGGCGTCGTCCGCGGCGCGGACAAACTGGCTCTCCTCGATGCCCGGCACCAGCGAATAGGAGCTGATCTCGAGAATGTTGCGATTCATGGCGATACCCTCGCGGGACAGTGTCGATACTGTCAGCATAAGGATACCCAACTGACAGCGTTGTGTCAGTTGCCTCCACCGATCGCGCTATCGTGCCTGCCACTCGACGAAGCGGCCGTGAAAGTCGGCGCGGGCGATTTCGCGGTCGGCTCCGTTGGGCCAGGACTTCAGGCGAACGGCAGCGGTTTCCTTGCCATCCGCTTCCATACGCAGCCAGGCGACGGGGGATTCCAGCGTTGCTGACTGGCCGGCCGAGTCGATCGATGCCGTGATGGCGGCGCGCGTCGCCTCCGGCAGATACTGCCAGACGATGGTGTGAACGAGCACGCGCACGCCACCGGCAGCCGGTGGTGCGGAGAAGCGGTTTGCGACCCAGGCGGCGGCGTCCGCCTTCTCGACACGCCATGGCGCGGCGGCGGCCATATCCAGCGCGGCGCCGGCGCGGGAGAGACGCTCCGCCTGATCGGCCCAGATATAGGCGAGCAGGCGCTCGCGATCCGGCGTCGCGGCCGGATCGAGCGGGTTCAGGTCGCAGCCGGCGCGGCTGCGGATCGCGAACGGTGTCGACGTGTCCGGCAGGATGCCGCGCCATTCCGAGCGGACAAGCACGGGCGAATCGGCGTTGCCCCGGACAGCGGTGCCGAAGTCGTAGCGATAGCGGTCGAAGCCGAGGTTGAGGCCCATGCTGGCGCCGATTTCGTGCCAGTCCAAAGGCAGGCCGAATTCGCGGGCGAGGAGCAGGGCGCTGCCGAGCAGCACCGAGGACCGCGCCACCTCATTGGTCTGCGGCGGGCTGTCGAGCCAGTCGTGCAGGAAGTCGTCTTCGGCGGCGATGGCGTCGTGGATGGCCGTCCTGAGCCTTGCGCGGTCGGGCGGCGACGGCGGATAGGCGGCGGGGAGCCCGGCCGACCTGCCGGATCGTTTCACGGCGTGCAGGCCGCCGGCGGCCCGGAGCGCCAGCGCATCGGCGAAAGGATCGCCCGGCCAGCCTAGAATACGGCGGCCGAAGCGGCTGCTTTCGTCGAGAACTTCCGCCAGGATGTCGCAGACATCGGCCGTAAAGGGAGAGCCGAGCTTGCGGCAGGCGCCGGCCTGGGATCGAAACGCTTTCAGCACTTCGCCGACGTCGCCTGCCATGCGCGCTTTCCTATTCGTCGGGTTCGCCGAGATGCGAGGGAAGCTCGGCGTCGAAGCCCTTGCTGGCGTCGCGTCGGCTGCCAACCCAGATATTGTGTCCGACCCTGAAACGGTCGGGTTCGTCCAGCGAGGCGAGCGTCACGTCGACCTTCAGCGGATCGTCGGTGGACGTCATCATCAGCGGCGTGCCGCAATCGGCGCAGAAATGCCGGCGACCGGTGGCCGACGATTCGTTGATCGCCGGGCGGCCCGCCGTCAGCTGGAATGCGGAGGCGTCGAAGGTCGCCCAGGTCAGGAACAGCGCGCCGCCCGCCAACTGGCACATCCGGCAATGGCAGTGGCAGACGATCCGGGGCGGGCGGTCGATCGTATAGTGGATGCGACCGCACAGGCAGCCGCCCGTGATCGGCGCCGCGCTCATCACCTGGCTCAAATGCGAAGCTCCACATGGACGGGGACGTGGTCGGACGGCTTGTCCCAGCCGCGGACGTGCTTGTCGATGCCGACCGAGACGAGGCGATCGGCGGCCTGCGGCGATAGCAGGAGATGGTCGATGCGGATGCCATTGTTCTTCTGGAAGGCGCCGGCCTGGTAGTCCCAGAAGGTGTAGAGCCCGTCCTCGTCCGTCGTGGCGCGGAGCGCGTCGGTGAGGCCGAGCGTCTCGATGGCGCGGAAGGCCTTGCGCGTCTCCGGCTGGTAGAGCGCGTCATTGACCCAGAGCGAGGGATCCTTGGCGTCGCGCGGCTCGGCGATCACGTTGTAGTCGCCGGCGAGCACCAGCGGTTCCTCGAAGGCCAGACGCTCGGCCGCCCAGACGCGCAGGCGCTCCATCCAGGCGAGCTTGTAGGAGAATTTCGGCGTGTCGATCGGGTTGCCGTTCGGCAGGTAGAGCGAGACGACGCGCAGCGCGCCGCTCTCGACCGAGAAGACGCCCTCGATGAAGCGGGCGTGCTCGTCGGCGTCGTCGCCCGGCAGGCCGCGATTGACCTCGTCGAAGGGAAGCTTCGACAGCAGCGCGACGCCGTTGAAGCCCTTCTGGCCATGCGTCGCAACATTGTAGCCGAGGTCCTCGAAGGCGGAGGTCGGGAAGCCTTCATCGACCGATTTGATCTCCTGCAGGCAGGCGATGTCGGGCGACGCCTCCTTGATCCAGGCAAGGGCCGTGTCGATTCGGGCTTTGACGCCGTTGATGTTCCAGGTCGCGATCTTCATGCCGGCAGAGTAGCCGATCCGAAGGGACTTGCCACCGGGCGGTGTGCATCCGCGATGCATCTTGGCCGGAGGATCCAGAGCAAGGAGGCTTGAATGCCGGTCAGGACATCGGACGCGAAGTGGCAGGGCGACCTCAAGAGCGGCAAGGGGACGGTGCATCTCGGCAGCGGCGCCTGGGAAGGGCAGTACAACTTCTCGTCGCGCTTCGAGGAAGGCAAGGGCACCAACCCCGAGGAACTGATCGCGGCGGCGCATGCGGCCTGCTTCTCGATGGCGCTGTCCGCCGGCCTCTCCGGTGCCGGCTTCACCGTCGATTCGGTCGCCACCTCGGCGAAAGTGAAGGTCGAGCCGGTTTCGGGCGGTTTCGAGATCACCAAGATCGATCTCGTCACCGAAGCCAAGGTTCCGGGGATCGACAAGGCGGCCTTCGACAAGATCGCCGCGGCGACCAAGGAAGGCTGCCCGGTGTCGAAGGCGCTGAAGGCGGTGCCGATCTCGCTCGACGCCAAGCTGGTCTGATTCCGGCTCGTCTCGTTCAGCCGGCGCGTGGCTTGACCGCGTGCGCCGGCTGGCCGACAGTCGCGCCCCGAAAGTGGGGGGCCATGACGACCGATCCCGTGCTGTTCGATACGCCGAAGCCGATTGCCAGCGAGACCTTCACCGATCCGGACCTGGCGATCGCCAGGCTGGAGGAGATCTACGATCTCCACACGGCGCATCTGCGCGACCGTTTCGACGCGCTGCTGAAGGGGCATCCGCCCGTCGGTCGCGTCCGCGCCACCTATCCCGAGATCCGCTTCACCACGACCAGCTACGCCAAGATCGATTCGCGCCTGTCCTATGGCCATGTGTCGGGGCCGGGCAGCTACGCCACGACGGTGACGCAGCCGAGCCTGTTCCGAAACTACCTGAAGGAGCAGATCAAGCTCCTGGTGCGCAATCACGGCCTGCCGGTCACGGTCGGTCCGTCGAACCTGCCGATCCCGCTGCATTTCGCCTTCCCGAACGGCGTCCATGTCGAGGGGCAACTCGCCGAGAAGATCGAGCGGCCGCTGCGCGACATGTTCGACGTGCCGGATCTCGCCGTCACCGACGACGCGATCGTCAACGGCACCTATGAGCCGGTTCCCGGCGAACCGCTGCCGCTGGCGCCGTTTACCGCGCCGCGCATCGACTATTCGCTGTTCCGCCTGGCGCACTACACGGCGACCCACGCGGAGCATTTCCAGAACTTCGTCCTGTTCACCAACTACCAGTTCTACATCGACGAGTTCTGCGTCCGCGCCCGCAAGCTGATGGCCGAGGGCGGCGGCGGCTACGAGGCTTTTGTCGAACCCGGCAATCTCATCACGCCGGCCGGCGCGACCGAGCCGGTCGCCGGCATGGCGCCGCCGCGCCTGCCGCAGATGCCGGCCTATCACCTGAAATTCGCCGGCAATGCCGGGCTGACGATGATCAATATCGGCGTCGGCCCCTCCAACGCCAAGACAATCACCGACCATGTCGCCGTGCTGCGCCCGCATGCCTGGCTGATGCTCGGCCACTGCGCGGGCCTCCGCAACACGCAGGCGCTCGGTGACTATGTGCTGGCGCATGGCTATGTCCGCGAGGACCACGTGCTCGATGCCGACCTTCCGAGCTGGATCCCGATCCCGCCGCTCGCCGAAGTGCAGGTAGCGCTGGAGGACGCCGTCGAAGCGGTGACCGGTCTGGAGGGCTACGACCTGAAGCGGATCATGCGCACGGGCACCGTCGCGACGATTGACAACCGCAACTGGGAACTGCGCGATCATCGTGAGCCGGTGCAGCGCTTCTCGCAGTCGCGCGCCATCGCCCTCGACATGGAATCGGCGACCATCGCGGCGAACGGCTTCCGCTTCCGCGTTCCCTACGGAACGCTGCTCTGCGTCTCGGACAAGCCGTTGCATGGCGAATTGAAGCTGCCCGGCATGGCGTCGGAATTCTATCGCCGCCAGGTCGGCCAGCACCTGGAGATCGGCATCCGCGCCATGGAGATGCTCCGCGAAATGGCGCCGGAGCGGCTCCACTCCCGCAAGCTCCGAAGCTTCACCGAGACGGCGTTCCAGTAGGGACGCCGGTTCTTGGCATTTGTCGGCAAGGCTCCTATATTGGTGATGTAGAAACGTAGCTACAAGACGGAGCCGTGCTGTGAGTGTCACGACCCTGACCAGCCGCGAGTTCAATCAGGACACCAGCCGCGCCAAGAAGGCGGCGAGGGCCGGTCCGGTGATCATCACCGATCGCGGCCGGCCGGCGCATGTCCTTCTCTCGATCGAGGAATATCGGCGGCTGACGGGAAAAGGGCGGAGCGTCCTTGAGGCGTTGGCTCAAACAGACGAAGCCAGTGACTTTGAGTTCGACCCGCCCAAGATGGGCGGAAGTTGGCTCAAGCCTGTCGATTTCGAATAGTGTTCATCCTCGATACGAACGTCGTGTCGGAGCTGCGCCGGCCGGAACGGTCCGATCCCAATGTGCAGTCGTGGATTGCCGGGCAGGCGCCGGCCGCGCTCTTTCTATCTGCCGTGACCGTGCTGGAGCTGGAGATCGGCGCCAGACGAATGGCGCGAAAAGACGCGAGGCAGGGCGCGGTCATCACGTCGTGGGTCGAACGGCAGGTTCTGCCGTTCTTCGAGGGACGAATCTTGCCCATCGACGTGCCCGTCGCGTTGAGGTGTGCTCCGCTGCACGTGCCGGATCGTCGGAACGATCGGGATGCCTATATCGCCGCGACAGCGCTTGTTCACGGAATGACCGTCGTGACGCGCAACATCGACGACTTCGACGAAACCGGCGTGCCGCTCATCAATCCTTGGCAGGAACTGCCGCGATAGTCCTAGATCGCGAAGCTGGTGCCGCAGCCGCAGGAGGCGGTGGCGTGCGGGTTGCGGATCTGGAACGACTGGCCGATCAGGTCGTCGACGAAATCGATTTCGGACCCGTCCATATAGGGCAGGGAGATCTGGTCGATCAGCACGGTCGCGCCGTTCTTCTCGATCACCAGGTCGTCTTCGGCGCGCGTCGTGTCGAGGTCGAAGCCGTACTGGAAGCCGGAGCAGCCGCCGCCCGAGACGGAAACCCGCAAGGCCGTGCCGCTCGGCTCCTTGGACAGGATGCGGGCGATGCGCTTGGCAGCGCGGTCGGACAGGGTCACGTCGAGCGTTTCAGTGGTCATGTCAGCTTCCGAAAATTGGGGTACCTTGCAGGCGCCCGAACCCGATAGTTAGGAATGCGATCGGCGGTGTCAATCTTTACCGCGCCGGGCATGGGGAGAGGGAAGTTGAAATGGAAGGCCTGATCGGCTTTGGCATAGGTCCGCATGCGGCCTTCGCCGTCGACCCGGCGACGAGCCGGGGCCGGCTCTATCCCGAGCCCGAAAGCCCGACCCGCACGCCCTATCAGCGCGATCGCGACCGCATCATCCATTCGACGGCGTTCCGGCGCCTGAAGGACAAGACCCAGGTCTTCCTGTTCGACGAGGGCGACCACTACCGCACCCGGCTGACCCACACGATCGAGGTGGCGCAGATCGCCCGCGCGCTGGCGCGGGCGCTGCGGCTCGACGAGGATCTCGCCGAGGCGATCGCGCTGTCGCACGACCTCGGCCACACGCCGTTCGGCCATGCCGGCGAGCGCGCGCTCGACCGGATGATGGCGGGCCATGGCGGCTTCGATCACAACGCCCAGAGCCTGCGCGTCGTCACGCGGCTGGAGCGGCGCTATCCGCATTTCGACGGGCTCAACCTCTCCTGGGAAGCGCTGGAGGGACTGGTCAAGCACAATGGGCCACTCGTCGACGCCGAGGGCAGGGGCGTCGGCGCCTATTCCGGCAAGGAACTGCCAGCGGCGATTCTCGCCTATACGGCCGAGCAGGATCTGCAGCTTGCGACCTACGCCTCGGCCGAGGCGCAGGCGGCGGCGATCGCAGACGACATCGCCTATGACGCGCATGACATCGACGACGGGCTCCGGGCCGGCCTGCTGACCGTCGACGGCCTGCGCGAGGTCGATTTTCTCGGCGAGATCCTCGACGTCATCGAGGCGCGCCATCCGGGCCTCGAGAAGCCGCGCCTCGTCAACGAGGTGGTGCGGCGCGTCATCACGCGGATGATCGAGGACGTCATCGCCGAGGCGCTGCGCCGCCTCCATGCGACGCAGCCGGGATCGGCGGATGCGCTTCGCCACGCCGGCCGGCCGATGATCGCCTTCTCGCCGGTGCTCGCCGCCGCCGACCGGGCGATCAAGACGCATCTCTGGCACAACGTCTATCGCCATTCGCGTGTCATGCACGTGATGACGGCGGCGGAGGGTGTGGTCGAGCGCCTGTTCGAGCGCTACTGGACCGATCCGGATGCCCTGCCGCCGGAATGGCGGAGCGGGCTCGACCCGGCCGATTTCCCACGTCGCGCGCGACGAATCTGCGACTTTCTCGCCGGCATGACCGACCGCTATGCATTGCGCGAGCATCAGCGTCTGTTTGACGCTTCGCCCGATTTGGGTTAGGCGCGCAGCACGAATTTTCCTTCCGCCCGAAGGGCTGTACCCTGCTATGAATATTTTCCGCGACTTCACCGCACGCGTCACCTCCGCCGTCGAGGTCATCCTGGCGGCGCGCGACAGCGCCCCGGTCGACCTCTCCCGCATCGTCGTCGAGCCGCCGCGCGACGCCGCCCATGGCGACCTCGCGACCAACGCCGCCATGGTGCTGGCCAAGCCCCGCGGTCTGAAGCCGCGCGACCTGGCCGAGGCGATCGCCGGCCGGCTGCGCGACGACGAGGACGTTGCTTCGGTCGAGGTCGCCGGTCCGGGCTTCATCAACCTGACGCTGGCCGGACCCTATCGCGCCCATGCGCTGAAGGCGCTGATCCAGGCGGGCGGCACCTATGGCCGCAGCCGTCTCGGCGCGGATCTCAAGGTCAATGTCGAATATGTCTCGGCCAATCCGACCGGCCCGATGCATGTCGGCCATTGCCGTGGCGCCGTCGTCGGCGACGCGCTGGCCAACCTGCTCGACTGGGGCGGCTACGACGTCACCAAGGAATATTACATCAACGACGCCGGTGGCCAGGTCGACGTCCTCGCTCGCTCGGCCTTCCTGCGTTATCGCGAGGCGCTCGGCGAGACGATCTCGATTCCCGAGGGGCTCTATCCCGGCGACTACCTGAAGCCGGTCGGCGCGGCGCTGGCGGATGTGCATGGCCGCAGGCTGCTGGACATGCCCGAAGCCGAGTGGCTGCCGCTCGTCCGCGACGCGGCGATCAGCGCCATGATGCTGATGATCCGAGACGATCTCGCGCTGCTCAACGTCCATCACGACGTCTTCTTCTCGGAGCGGACGCTGAGCGGCGAGAATGGCGGCAAGATCGGCGCGACCATCGCCGACATGCAGCAGAAGGGCTTCGTCTATCGTGGCACGCTGCCGCCGCCGAAGGGGCAGCTGCCCGAGGACTGGGAAGACCGCGAGCAGCTTCTGTTCCGCGCCACCGATGTGGGCGACGACATCGACCGGCCGCTGATGAAGTCGGATGGCAGCTACACCTACTTCGCCGGCGACGTCGCCTACTTCAAGGACAAGTTCGACCGCGGCTTCCGGCAGATGATCTATGTGCTGGGCGCCGATCACGGCGGCTATGTGAAGCGCCTGCAGGCGGTCGGTCGCGCCATTTCCGGCGGCACCGCGTCGGTCGATGTGCTGCTCTGCCAACTCGTGAAGCTTTTCCGCGCCGGCGAGCCCGTTCGCATGTCGAAGCGCTCGGGCGATTTCGTGACGCTGCGCGACGTTGTCGAGGAAGTCGGCCGCGACGCCGTGCGCTTCATGATGCTCTATCGCAAGAGCGACGCGCCGCTCGATTTCGACTTCCAGAAGGTGACCGAGCAGTCGAAGGACAATCCGGTCTTCTACGTCCAGTACGGCCATGCCCGCGCCGCTTCGATCCTGCGCAACGCCGCGCAGGAGCTGCCGACGCTCGATCTCTCGGCTTCGGCGCTCGCCGGCGCAGACCTCTCGCTGCTCGACGATGCCGGCGAAATCGGCCTGCAGCGGCGGCTGGCGGAATTCCCGCGAATCATCGAATCGGCGGCCGAGGCGCACGAACCGCACCGGATCGCGTTCTACCTCTATGATCTTGCAGCAGAGTTCCATCAGCAGTGGAACCGGGGCAAGGATCTGCCGCAATTACGGTTTATTAACCTTGAGCAACCACAGTTGACCGCGGCCCGGCTCGCCCTTGTTCATGCCACAAAGCTGGTGCTGTCATCCGGTTTGCTGGTGCTCGGAGTCGATGCGCCCGAAGAGATGCGGTGAAGTCTCTCGGACTGGACGTCGATTCTGACGCCAGGTTCCGGTTGAGGCGGAAAGTGGAGCGCGATGGCAGATCGCTACGATAATTCGTTCTCGCGGCGGCCCCCGCCGCTCGGCGAGGACTTGGCGCGGCGCAATGCGCAGCCTGCGCCTACCGAGGAAGATCCCCTGGTTGAGCTCGCCCGGATGGTTTCGGGCAATTCCAGCTTCGACGACATCGTGGGCGGCCGCGCGCAGCCCGCGGCGCCGGTCGTGCGGCCTGCGCAGCAGGCCAATGTCCGCGATACCTCGTTCGATCTCGAATCCGAGCTGATGAACGACTTGCAGTCGTCCTTCGATCCGGCGACGCGCGCCGCCGCGGGCCGTCCGCTGCAGGTCGAGCCGCAGCCGCCGCGCGCAGCTCCGCCGCGCGACGAGGGATTCGATCACATGCGCCTGCGACCCGGCGCGCCCGCCGCGCCGCCGCCGAACTGGCAGGCAGCCCAGGCGCAGCGCGCGGTCGATTCGCGCTACACGCAGGAGCCGCGCTATGCGCAGGAAGCCTATGCGCAGCCTGCGGTCGAGGAAGCCGATCCCTATGCCGGCACCGCCTATGCCGGCGCGGCTGACTATGGACGCGATCCGCGTGGCCAGTCGGCTCCTGCCGCCGGCTATGCGCAGCAGGATCACTACTATTCCGGCCAGGAAAACGGCGCCGACGATCATTCCACAGGTTACGACGCCGAATATGGCGATGATGCGAATGGCGGCTATGACGACGAGGGCTACGAGGAGCGCCACGCGCATCCCGAGCGCTATGCGGAGCCGCGCCGTTCGCGCAAGGGCCTGATCATCGCCGCGTCCGTTCTCGCCATCGTGCTGGCGGGCGGCCTCGGCGCACTCGCGCTGAAGGGCGGCGACGGCGTCGCCACCAGTGGCGCGCCGCGCGTCATCGCCGCCGACGAGGGGCCGACCAAGGTTCAGCCGGCGCCGACGACCGAGAACGACGTCGCCCAGAACAAGTTGATCTACGACCGCGCCAGCCCGGAACTGGCCGGCGATGAACAGCTCGTGCTGCCGGATGACGGGCCGATCGACGAGGCTCCGGCCTCGAACGAATCGCAAGCGAGTCGCGAGATATCGCGCATCATCCTGCCGGGGGCGCCGGGCGATTCCGCCGCGCCGTCGTCGATCGACGATCTCGCCGGTGGCGCGGCCGCGGCTCCCGCCGCCTCGGCGGATGCCGATGCCGGCCCGCGCAAGGTTCGCACCGTCGTCGTAAAGCCGGACGGCACGATCATCTCGAGCGCGGCGCAGCCTCGCAACGGAACCGGCGCGCAGGCGGCTCCGGCCGCGCCTGCCGCCGCCCCGGCTACCGTCGCGGCCGCGCCGCAGGCTGCCGCGCCTGCCGACGACGCCCCGATCCAGATGTCGGATGACGCCGATGGCGATGCTCCGGCTCCGGCCGCAGCCGCTCCGGCCGCGCCGCAGAAGGATGCCTCGCAACTCGAGGCTCCTGCCGTGGCTCCCGCCAAGCCGAAGCCAGCGGCGGCGCCGGCCGCTGCCACGCGGGCTCCGGCTTCGGGCGGCTTCGTGGTCCAGGTCGCCTCGCAGCGCACCGAGGAAGCGGCGATCGCCTCGTACCGGGCGATGCAGCGCAAGTTCCCGAGCGTGTTCGGTTCGCAGGAGCCGAACGTCGTGCGCGCCGATCTCGGCGCCAAGGGCATCTACTACCGCGCTCGTGTCGGCCCGATGGCGACGCGCCACCAGGCCGTTTCGTTCTGCGAAAGCCTGCGCTCCGCCGGCGGCGACTGCATCGTCCAGAAAAACTGACCGTGACTGGCAGGCGGCGGATCGGATCCGCCGCTTGCGGTCCTTACGGCAAGCGGCTAAGGCCGAAGCATGACCGCCAAAGCATTCATTTCCGGCTGCGCCGGCCGCAGTCTTTCGGCCGATGAGATCGCGTTCTTCCGCGACGAGCGGCCTTGGGGCCTCATCCTCTTCAAACGCAATATCGGGACGCCGGAAGAAGTCTGCGACCTCGTCGCGACCTTTCGCGACATCCTCGACGATCCGGACCGGCCCGTGCTGATCGACCAGGAGGGCGGCCGGGTTCAGCGCATCGCGCCGCCGCACTGGCGCAATCGCCCGGCGGCGCGCTTCGCAGGCGACCTCTATGCCGAAGACCAGGCGGCAGGTCGGCGCATGGCGTGGCTGCATGGCCGCCTGATCGCCTCCGACCTGATCGATCTCGGCATCACGGTCGATTGTGTGCCGGTGCTGGATGTCGGCCGGCCAGAGACGCATGCGGCGATCGGCAACCGTGCCTATGCCGAGCAGGCGGAACTCGTGTCGATCCTGGGCCGCGCGACGGCCGACGGGCTTGCCGCCGGCGGGGTCCTGCCGGTGATGAAGCACATGCCCGGCCATGGTCGCGCCACCGTCGACAGCCATCTGAGCCTGCCGGTCGTCGAGGCGAGCCTGCGCACGCTGGAGACGGCGGACTTCGTGCCGTTCATGGCGCTGAACGACCTGCCCATGGCGATGACGGCCCATATCGTCTTCACGGCCATCGATCCGGACCGTCCGGCGACGACCTCGCCGGTTGTTGTCGACGAGATCATTCGCGGCCGGATCGGGTTCGACGGCCTGCTGATGAGCGACGACCTCTCGATGAAGGCGCTCGGC
>JAFKJZ010000361.1 GCA_017305815.1 Hyphomicrobiales bacterium | reverse complement strand
TGCCGAGATGGGTGAGCCGGATCGGCGCGGGAATAACGAAGATCACGGTAGAGATCAGGCCCGGCACCGTGCCGAGGAAGAACAGGACCAGCGTCGGGATCAGGTAGACGAAGGTCGGGATCGTCTGCATCAGGTCGAGGATCGGGCGGATGCCGGCATAGAGCCAGGGCCGGTGCGCGGCGGCGATGCCGACCGGCACACCGATCGCGACGCAGACCAGCGTCGCCCAGATCACCAGCGACAGCGTCTCCATCGTCGGCTGCCAGTAGCCGAGATTGATGACGAGCAGAAAGGCGATCGCGGTGAAGGCCGCGAGCCTGAAAGAACGGTGCAGCGCATAGGCGATCGCGGCGAAGGCGGCGACGAGCGCCAGCGGTGGCACGGCCAGCAGACACGCGGTCAGGCCGTCGATCATCGTGCCGAGGACGAGCGAGATCCAGTCAAACAGCCATTGCGCGTGCTGGTTCAGGAAGTCGACGACGGTCTTGATCGTGGATCCGAGCGGAATCTTGTGCTCGGTCAGCCAGCTATACATGAAGGGTCTCCGCCGGTCCTGCCGGCCATCCGGGCGATCGAGCGATCGCCCGGTCAGGGTCTGCTCCTGCCGACGCCGGGACGGCGCCGACATTGAGCGATCTTGTCGTCAGAGGCCGAGGCTCTTCTTCACCGCGTCGGCGCCGGGCTGGCCGTCAATGGTGCTGACGCCGGCGAGCCAGGTGTCGATCTGGCCCGGATTGGCCTTCAGCCAGGCCTCGGCGGCGGCGAGCGGCTCCTTGCCGTCATCGAGGATGCTGGCCATGACCTGGCCTTCGATCGGCAGGGTGAACTTCATGTTCTTCAGCAGCGCGCCGACATTCGGGCATTCCTCGACATAGCCCTTGCGGACGCTGGTCGAGACGGTCGCGCCGCCGAAATTCGGGCCGAACACATCGTCGCCGCCGTCGAGATACTGCATCTGGAACTTCTCGTTCATCGGATGCGGCGCCCAGCCGAGGAAGACGATCGCGTCCTTCTTGCGGCCGGCGCGGTCGACCTGGGCCAGCATGCCCTGTTCGCTGGATTCGACCAGTTCGAACGAGCCGAGGCCGAACTTGTCGGACTTGATCATGTCCAGGATCAGGCGGTTGCCGTCATTGCCCGGCTCGATGCCGTAGAGCTTGCCGCCGAGCTTGTCCTTGAACTTGGCGATGTCGGCGAAGGTCTTCAGGCCCTCGTCGAACAGGTAGCTCGGCACGGCGAGCGTGTACTTGGCGCCTTCGAGATTGACGCCGACGACCTCGACCGAGCCGTCATCCTGGTAGGGCTTCAGGTCGGCGGCCATCGAGGGCAGCCAGTTGCCGAGGAAGACGTCGATGTCCTTGTTCTTGAGCGAGGCGTAGGTGACCGGCACCGACAGGACCTGGAGCTTCGGCTCGTAGCCGAGGCCGGTCAGGATGCGCGATGTCAACCCGGTCGTCGCCGAGATGTCGGTCCAGCCGACGTCGGAGAAGCGCACCGTCTTGCACGAGGCCGGCTCGGCCGCGGAAGCGCTGCCTGCGAGCGCGAGGACGCAGGCGGCCGCTGCCAGCGATCGCGAGAAAACCGAGTTGAGCATTCTAGACGTCTCCCAAGCTGCGGCTCCGCCAGGATGCCGCCCGATATTCCAAAGCATAGCGCAGCATAGTGCGCGATGGGATGTCCTAACGACAGTTTTGGCCGAAGTCTGCGCGGCGATGTGTCCATCCCTGTTTTGTGGTGTCGAATGGATTATTTTCCCAGTTTCATTCTTGTCTGATTGAATGGTCGTTCAATATGTCGAAATCACCGGTTTATGCCGATATGATGACATTTTGATCTTGAAATAGACGTTTCCAGAGTGGGTTATCCCGCGGTCGGGGGAGGGCTTTGATTGCTCGTTCAATCGGGCTACACCACAGGCGCAGGGAAGGTGGCGCAGGGATCGTCATGCGGGAAGCGAGTTCCGTTCGATTCGAGGCCGAGGATGTCCGGCGGCGCCAGCTGATCGAGGCGACGATCGAGTCGCTCGCCGATGTCGGCTTCGCCGCCTGCACGCTGATGGACATCGCCCGGCGCGCCGGAGTTTCGCCGGGCCTGGTCGCGCATTATTTCGGCGACAAGGAAGGCCTGCTCGAAGCCACCCTGCGCCATCTGGCCGGGCGCCTCAGCCGGCTGGTCGCGCGGCGGCTCGCCCAGGCGCGCACCCCGCGTGAAAGGATCCAGGCCGTCATCGACGCCAATCTGGCGCCGGAGGAATTCGATCGCCGCACCGCCAGTGTCTGGCTCGCCTTCTGGGGCCAGGTGATCCACTCCGTCCGCTTCAAGCGGGTGCAGAACGTCTATCAGCGCCGTATGC
>JAFKJZ010000360.1 GCA_017305815.1 Hyphomicrobiales bacterium | reverse complement strand
GGCACGCGCAGGCCGTAGCGCACGCCGTCATAGCGGGCGAGGTTGGACGAGGCCTCGGCCGGCGCCACGATGTAGTAGGCCGGCAGCGCGTATTTCGTGTGCGGCAGCGAGATGTCGACGATCTCGGCGCCGGCCTCCTTCAGCCAGGCGATGCCCTGCTGCCAGAGCGCGTCGATCTCGGCCGACATGCCATCGAGCCGGTATTCGCGCGGAATGCCGATGCGGAGGCCCTTCACCGACTGGCCGACCGCGCCCTCATAGTCGCCGACCGGAACGTCGACCGAGGTGGTGTCCTTGGCGTCGACCGAGGCCATCGACTTCAGCAGGATGGCGGCGTCGCGCACGGTGCGGGCGATCGGGCCGGCCTGGTCGAGCGACGAGGCGAAGGCGACGGTGCCCCAGCGCGAGCAGCGGCCATAGGTCGGCTTGATGCCGACCGTGCCCGTGAAGGCGGCCGGCTGGCGGATCGAACCGCCGGTGTCGGTCGCGGTCGCGCCGGCGCAGAGGCGCGCGGCGACGGCGGCGGCCGAGCCGCCCGACGAACCGCCCGGCACCAGCGGAACGTTGGAGCCCTCGCGGCGCCACGGATTGACGACCGGGCCGTAATAGGAGGTCTCGTTCGACGAGCCCATGGCGAACTCGTCCATGTTGAGCTTGCCGAGCATGACCGCGCCGTCGTTCCAGAGATTGGCCGTGACGGTCGATTCATAGGTGGGCTTGAACTTGTCGAGGATGTGCGACGCCGCCTGGGTATGCACGCCCTCGGTCGCAAACAGGTCCTTGACGCCGATCGGCACGCCTTCGAGCGCCTTCGCCTCGCCCTTCGCCAGCCGCTCGTCGGAAGCGGCGGCCATCGAGAGCGCCTGCTCCGGGGTCTCGACGATATAGGCATTGAGCGAACGGGCCGCCTCCATCGAGGCGAGATAGGCCTTGGTCAGCTCGGTGGCGGAAAAGGCCTTGTTCGACAGGCCATCGCGGATTTCGGCAATGGTCAGGCTGGTCAGATCGGTCGAGGACATCGGCATCTCGAAATTGGGGAAGCGGAGACGGTGAACGGCGTCACCGGGATGAGGGCGCGCCCGCCCTCTTCGGAAAACTCGGAGCCCGGCTCAGGCCGTCACTCGACGACCTTCGGCACGACGAAGAAATCATCGTCAGAGACCGGCGCATTGGCGACCACGCGCTCGGCATAGAAGCCGTCGGTGACGACGTCGGCGCGCTTCTTCATCGTCTGCGCGACGACCGAGGTCAGCGGCTCGACGCCCTCGACATCGACCTCGTTCAGCTGCTCGGCGAAACCGAGAATGGCGTTGATCTCGCCCTGGAAGGACGCGGCCTCTTCCTCGGTGACAGCGATCCGGGCGAGATGAGCGACCCGCTTGACGGTGGCGATGTCGACGGACATGGCGAGAACCCTTTGGCAAGAGCCGTTGGCAGAACCGGTCGAGCGACCCGGCTACGGCGAAAATGATCCGCTCGCTATATCACCCGCCCTTGCCGCATCGCAACTGAACAGGCCGAAACCGAAGCGGATTGCCGATCGGCGGAACGATTTGCGGCGATGCGGACGGGAGGCTAGTTTGCCCGTTCGCGGCATCGCGCCGCCGCCGGGCCGTCATGTCGATCTCCGCCGCCTCCCTCGCCGGCTTCTGCCGCGACTGCCTGACACCCGCTTCCGGCGCGCGTTGCCGCGCCTGCGGCAGCCCGCGCATCGCCTCGCACCCCGAACTGGGCTCGCTCGCCATCGCCCATGTCGATTGCGACGCCTTCTACGCCTCGATCGAGAAACGCGACGATCCTGGTCTCGCCGACCTCCCCGTCATCATCGGCGGGGGAAAACGCGGCGTCGTTTCGACCTGCTGCTACATCGCCCGCATCCACGGCGTCCGCTCCGCCATGCCGATGTTCAAGGCGCTCGAGCTGTGTCCGGAGGCCGTCGTGATTCGGCCGAACATGGAGAAATACGTCGCCGTCGGGCAACAGATCCGCACCCTGATGCAGGAGCTGACGCCGCTGGTCGAGCCGATCTCGATCGACGAGGCCTTCCTCGATCTCTCCGGCACCGAGCGGCTGCATGGTGCCGTCCCGGCGCTGACGATCGCCCGCTTCGCCCGCCGCGTCGAACAGGAGGTCGGCATCACCATCTCGGTCGGCCTCTCCTTCAACAAGTTCCTGGCCAAGCTCGCCTCCGACCTCGACAAGCCGCGCGGCTTTTCCGTCATTGGCCGCGCCGAGGCGCAGACCTTCCTCGCCGACAAGCCGGTCAGCATGATCTGGGGAGTCGGCAAGGCGCTGGAGGCGAAGCTGGCCGAGCAGGGCATCAAGACGATCGGCCAGCTGCAGCGGATGGAGGAGAGC
>JAFKJZ010000359.1 GCA_017305815.1 Hyphomicrobiales bacterium | reverse complement strand
CGATCCGGCTGGGGGAATCCGGCCTCGGCGATGTCTTCGACCCGGCCGCCGGCGCCGGCGGCTTCGAGGCGCTGACCGACGCGCTCTGCGAAAAGGCCTGGGCCCTCTTCCAGCAGATCGAGCGCGAGGGCGGCCTCGCGGCGGCGCTTGCCTCCGGCTGGGTCGCGGCGGAAATCCGCGCCGTCGCCGAGAAACGCGAGCGCGACATCCGCCGCCGCAAGCTGCCAATCACCGGCACCAGCGAATTCCCCGACCTGGCCGAGGCGCCGATCCTGGTGCTCCAGCCGGCCCCCGCCGCACCGCATGGCGGCGACGATCCGGCGCGGCTCGTCGCGCACCGTACCGCCGAGCCATTCGAGCAATTGCGCGGCCGCGCCGACGCCCTGGCCGAGGTGACGGGCCGCCGCCCGGCCGTCTTCCTGGCGACGCTCGGCAAGCCGGCCTCGTTCAGCGCCCGCGCCGGCTTCGCCAGGGGCGTGTTCGAGGCGTCCGGCATCCTGGCGGCGATGAATGACGGCTTCGCCTCGCTCGACGCGATGATCGAGGCGGCCCGCGCTGCCGGGGCTGCAGCGGCCTGCCTCTGCTCTTCCGACGAGGTCTATGAGTGCGAGACGGTCTATGAGCGCGAGACGGGCCATGCGGCCTATGAGGGCGAGACGCTGGTCGAGGAGGCCGCCCGCCGGCTCAGGGCTGCCGGCATCGCCCATGTGGCCCTGGCCGGACGGCCGGGCGAGCGCGAGACCGCCTATCGCCATGCCGGCATCGAGGCTTTTCTTTACGCCGGCGCCGATGTGCTGGACTATCCGGGGCGGCTGCTCGACCGGATCGAGGCGATGACATGACCCGCATTCCCGATTTTTCGACCGTTCCCTTCGCCGACGCGCCGCTGACGGTCCCGACGGAAGGGGCTTCCTGGCAGACGCCGGAGGCGATCGCGGTCAAGCCGGTCTACACCGCCGCCGACCGCGAGGGGCTGGAGGCGGTCGACAGCTTCCCGGGCACCGCGCCGTTCCTGCGCGGTCCCTATCCGACCATGTATGTGAACCAGCCCTGGACGATCCGCCAATATGCCGGGTTCTCCACGGCGGAGGACTCGAACGCCTTCTACCGGCGCAACCTCGCCGCCGGCCAGAAGGGGCTTTCGGTCGCCTTCGACCTCGCCACCCATCGCGGCTATGACAGCGACCATCCGCGCGTCGCCGGCGATGTCGGCATGGCGGGGGTGGCGATCGACTCGATCTACGACATGCGCACGCTGTTCTCCGGCATCCCGCTCGACCGGATGAGCGTGTCGATGACGATGAATGGCGCGGTGCTGCCGATCCTGGCGCTCTATATCGTCGCGGCGGAAGAGCAGGGCGTCAGCCCGGACAAGCTCTCCGGGACCATCCAGAACGACATCCTGAAGGAGTTCATGGTCCGCAACACCTATATCTACCCGCCGGAACCGTCGATGCGGATCATCTCCGACATTTTCGCCTACACGTCGCAGCACATGCCGAAGTTCAATTCGATCTCGATTTCCGGCTATCACATGCAGGAAGCGGGCGCGACGCAGGACCTGGAGCTCGCCTATACGCTCGCCGACGGCGTCGAATATATCCGCGCCGGGCTGAAGGCGGGGCTCGACATCGACCAGTTCGCGCCGCGGCTGTCGTTCTTCTGGGCGATCGGCATGAACTTCTTCATGGAAGTCGCCAAGATGCGCGCCGCCCGGCTGATCTGGGCGAAGCTGGTGAAGGAGTTCCATCCGAAGAACGACAAGTCGCTGGCACTCCGGACGCATTGCCAGACCTCCGGCTGGTCGCTCGCGGCGCAGGACGTCTTCAACAATGTCGTCCGCACCACGGTCGAGGCGATGGCGGCGACACAGGGCCACACCCAGTCGCTGCACACCAATGCGCTCGACGAGGCGCTGGCGCTGCCGACCGATTTCTCCGCCCGCATCGCCCGCAACACCCAGCTCTTCCTGCAGTAGGAGAGCGGTACGACGCGGATCATCGATCCCTGGGGCGGCTCCTATTATGTCGAGGCGCTGACGGCAGAGCTCGCCGAGCGGGCGATGGCGCATATCGAGGAAGTCGAAAAGCTCGGCGGCATGGCGAAGGCGATCGAGGCCGGCATCCCGAAACTCCGCATCGAGGAAGCGGCGGCGAAGACGCAGGCGCGCATCGACTCGGGCAAGCAGACCGTGGTCGGCGTCAACAAGTACCGCCTCGACGACGAGCCGGCGGTCGACGTGCTGAAGGTCGACAATTCCGCCGTCCGCGCCCGCCAGATCGAGAAGCTGCGCCAGTTGCGGGCCGAGCGCGATCCGGCAGCGGTCGAGGCGAGCCTCGCGGCGCTTGCGGCATCGGCGCGCTCCGGCGAGGGCAATCTCTTGGCGCTTGCGGTCGACGCCGCGCGCGCCAAGGCGACGGTCGGCGAGATATCGACGGCGCTGGAAAAGGCCTGGAAGCGCCACAAGGCGGTGATCAAGGTCAATACCGGCGTCTATCGCGAGGGTTTTGGCGCGCAGGATGCGCCGATCGAGCGGCTGTCGTCGCTGGTCTCGGAGTTCACCCATGACGAGGGCCGGCCGCCGCGCATCCTCGTCGCCAAGATGGGCCAGGATGGACATGATCGCGGCCAGAAGGTGATCGCCACCGCCTTCGCCGATATCGGCTTCGACGTCGTCATCGGCCCGCTTTTCGCCACGCCGGAGGAGGTCGCGGCGCATGCGATTTCGGAACAGGTGCATGTCGTCGGCGTCTCGTCGCACGCCGCCGGCCATCTGACCCTCGTGCCGGAGTTGAAGGCCGAGCTGGCGCGGCAGGGCCGGCCGGACATCATGATCGTCGTCGGCGGCGTCATCCCGCCCGAGGCGCTGATCGAGGCCGGCGCGGCGGCGATCTTCCCGCCTGGAACGCCGGTGACGGCCGCCGCCGCTGATCTCCTGGAAAAGCTGCGCGGCCATCTCGGCTTCGCGCAGAAACATCCCTCCGCCTATGTCTGACCGGGCGGGGAGGGCGGCCTGATGTTGCTTCGCCCTTCCAGCCTCGCCGCGCTGCTTCTTGTCGGCGCGATGCTGCTCCCCTTCGCGGCGCGGGCGGCGGAGGAGACGACGGTGCAGACGCTCTGCCGGCTGATCGAGACGGCGGCCGACGCCGAGGGACTGCCGCGCGATTTCTTCACGAGGCTGATCTGGCGCGAGTCGAGCTTTCGCCCGCATGTGACGAGCGGCGCCGGCGCGCAGGGCATTGCGCAGTTCATGCCGGGCACGGCGGAGGAACAGGGGCTGGACGACCCGTTCGATCCGGAACTGGCGATTCCCGCCTCGGCCAAGTATTTGAGAAGTCTGAAGGAACGGTTTGGAAATCTCGGTCTCGCAGCTGCAGCATACAATGCCGGGCCGACCCGGCTGGCGCGCTGGATCGAGCGCGGCGGCTACCTGCCGATGGAGACGGAGGACTATGTCGCCTTCATCACCGGCCGCAGCGTGCAGGACTGGAAGGGCGGCGAGATCGAGACGCTCGATGCGCCGGGATCGCCGAAGCCCGACGGCAAGGCCGAGCCCGGCGCGCCGGAGCCGCGACCGTCCGACCCGCGACCGATCGAGGCGCGAAACGACGATCC
>JAFKJZ010000153.1 GCA_017305815.1 Hyphomicrobiales bacterium | reverse complement strand
CGGCGCGCCGAGGCGGCTGGCGACAGCCTCCAGGCTGGCGCGCATGTAGCCGGCCTCGTCGATCTCGTCGATCAGCGCCTGGCCGATCAGGCGGAGGCCCGGATCGGTGACGGCAAGGCCGAGCTGGTCGCCCAGCAACGCCGCGAGCGACCGCTCCTCGGCGACGAAGGCTTCGAGATTGTAGTCGTCGCTGCTGACGGCGTGGCGATCGGAGGGCGTCGACCAGGGATCGACCGGCGGCAGGCCCGCCGCTTCGCCAGCCGGGGCGCCGTGATCGTCGGGAAACACGTTGGCGAGGTCGGTGTCGAGCCGCTCGGCGATCGCGTCCGGCGAGACCTCCAGGCGGGTCTCCAGCCAGTCCGGCCGCTCCTCGGCGACATCCGCCGCGAGCGCGCGGTCCTCGGCGGCGTCGGAGGCGCCCTCGGCCGGGAGCGTGAAGCCGGTTGCGTCATCGCGGTCGTCGCGCTCGAGCAGCGGATTGCGCTCGAGTTCGGCATCGACATAGGCGACCAGGTCGAGATTGGAGAGCTGAAGCAGCTTGATGGCTTGCATCAGCTGCGGCGTCATCACGAGGGACTGGCTCTGCCGGAGCAGGAGTTTTTGTGAAAGAGCCATTCTTCGGCAGCGTATCCCGGAGTGTGGTCCAAGGCTTTTTTTGCCTTATGGCCACCGGCCTCCCGGCCTGGTGGCCCAAGACTTGCTTGGTTCACCCCTTGGTATCGCAAGCCGCGCCGGCTTCAAAGCGTAAACTGCTCTCCGAGATAGAGACGACGCACGTCCGGGCTGGCGACGATGTCCTCCGGACGGCCTTCCATGAGCACTTCGCCGGCATGGATGATGTAGGCGCGGTCGATCAGACCCAGCGTTTCGCGGACATTGTGATCGGTGATCAGCACACCGATGCCGCGCTGGGTCAGGTGGCGCACCAGCGTCTGAATGTCGCCGACCGCGATCGGATCAATGCCGGCGAACGGTTCGTCGAGAAGCATGAAGGTCGGACGGCTGGCGAGCGCGCGGGCGATCTCGCAGCGGCGCCGCTCGCCGCCGGAAAGGGCGATTGCCGGCGATTTGCGAAGATGGCTGATGTGGAACTCGGCGAGAAGCGAATCGAGCTCTTCCTCGCGCCGGTGGCGATCGGGCTCGACGACCTCCAGCACGGCCTTGATGTTCTGCTCGACCGTCATGCCGCGGAAGATCGAGGTTTCCTGCGGCAGGTAGCCGATGCCGAGGCGGGCGCGGCGATACATCGGCAATTGGGTGACGTCGTTGCCGTCGAGCTCGATGCGGCCGTGATCGGCCTGCACCAGGCCGGTGATCATGTAGAAGATCGTCGTCTTGCCGGCGCCGTTGGGGCCGAGCAGGCCGACCGCCTCCCCCCGCGCCACGGCGAGGCTGGCGGAATTGACGACGCGGCGGCGGCGATAGCTCTTGCCGAGGCCATGGGCGACCAGCCAGCCGGGTCCGCCGGCATCCTGGGCGTAGCGGGTTACCTGCGGTTCGGCGCCACGACGGGCGGCGATATCAGCCACTGCCGGTTCCCGGCTCCTGAAAAGGCTCGAAAAAATGACCGGCGCTCCGTTCACTGCCCCGGCGCTGCCGGCTGCTTCTGTCATCGGGACGATCCCAGAGGGGATCCGAGGCGTCAATCCGACACCTCGCCTCAGGCCGGCGCATGGTGCGCGGCCTCAGGCCTGACGCGCTAGGGCGTCTTGCCCGGGGCCGAGCCCGGCGTGAAGATGCCGCGGATGCGAGCGCCCGGCTTCTGGTCGACGCGGGCGCGGCCCGTCGTCATGTCCCAGGTCAGCTTGTCGCCGGTGATGACGTTGGGGCCCTGGCTCAGCACGACATTGCCGGTCAGCGTCACCAGCTTGCCGACCATGTCGACGACGGCGGTGTCGCCGGTCGCGGTCTGCTGGCCGGAATTGACGTAGACCTTGCCGGTCGCCTCGATGCGGGTGAAGCTGCCGGCGCCCGGCAACGTG
This sequence comes from Hyphomicrobiales bacterium, assembly GCA_017305815.1. GTDB lineage: Bacteria > Pseudomonadota > Alphaproteobacteria > Rhizobiales > Kaistiaceae > Kaistia > Kaistia nematophila. The sequence goes on along the minus strand of JAFKJZ010000153.1, from coordinate 15,072 downwards.
CCCTCGAGCTGAGAGGCTTCCTTGCTGGCGGCGGCGGGCTTCGCCGCGCCATCGGCCGACTTGCCATCGGCGCTCTTGCCATCGGCGGCGTCGGCCGGCTTGCCGTCCTTCGGCGCGGTCTTGGAGCCGGCCGAGAAGATCGAGATCTTGCCGGCCTTCAGCACGCTGTCGCCGCGCGTCACGGTGACATTGCCGGTGAAGGTCGAGATGCGCTGACCGTCCTTCTCCACCACGTCGAGCGAATCCGCCTCGACATTGACCGGGCCCTTCTGGCCGGTCTGGAATCCCTTGAACAGGTCGGCATTGGCCTGCGCGCGCGCCTCGACGGCGCCAAGCGCCAGCGGCAGGAAGGCGAGTGCAAAGACGAGGCGGTGGGACAGTCTTGTCATTCGATCACCGAAGGTGCTGCGGGCTGCGGGGAAGGCGAGTCGGCAGAATGGGTTGCAGGAGCCGAGTATGTCACCTTTACCCCGTTCCTGAACAGAATACGTTTGCCGCGATCCTGCACTTCAACGCTGTTGGCCTGGATCCGGCTGCCCTGGGCGGTGAAATCGATCGGCTGGTCGGATCGCATCGTGCCGGCCTTCATGTCGATATCGGCGTTTTCCAGCTTGCCGGCGATGCCGGTCGAGGTCGAAAGCGTGATCGACTTGTCGAGGAACAGGCGCTGCTTGTCGGCGTAGTAGGTGCCGGTGGTGGCGACCACCTTGGCGGTGTCGTCATTGTCCATGCCGATCGTCGCGCCGATCCGCTGCAGGGTGACGACCTTGGTGTCCTTCAGCGACTGCTCGGCCCGGTCGGCCTTCAGCTCGTAGGCGCGGCCATTGTTGGTGAAGCCCGAAACGTGCGGGTTCTCCATCACCACGGCGTTGTTGGTGACGTCGATCGAGCCGAAGGCGACGCCCTCCGGCAGGCTCGGCGCGAAATAGGTGAACAGGAAGAAGGCGCCGGCCGCCAGCACGCTGACCGTCGGCAGGGCGATCTTCAGGATGCGGACCAGGCGGCTGTGCCGCATGGCGGCGCGATAACGCGCGTCGACGCCCTGGCGCGGATCCACATGGGAACCGCGGCCTCCTGCTGACCAGGTCGGGTCAGTCGACGCTCTCATGCGCTATCCGCTCTTTCAAGTCTCGCTGCCGCGGCCGGCAGCCGGCGTCAGCAATATGGATACTTAGCGGCGCAAACCAAGGCGCGACGCAACGTCGCCGCGCGCGGTCAGGAATGCGCGAAGATATCCTGTTCCGCCCAGCCTGCAAGATCGAGCTCGGCGCGGGTCGGCAGGAAACGGAAGCAGGCTTCGGCCAGTTCGGCGCGGTTTTCGCGGGCAAGGCGCTCGTCGAGCCGCGTCTTCAACCCATGCAGATAAAGAACATCGGAGGCGGCATAGGCGAGCTGCGCCTCGCTGAGCTTTTCGGCCGCCCAGTCGGAGCTTTGCTGCTGCTTGGAAAGATCGACGTCGAGCAGTTCCTTCACCAGATCCTTCAGGCCGTGCCGGTCGGTATAGGTGCGGGTCAGTCGCGAGGCGATCTTGGTGCAATAGACCGAATTGACGGTGATGCCGAAGGCATGGCCGAGGACGGCGACGTCGAAGCGGGCGAAATGGAAGATCTTGGTCACGCCCGGGTCGGTCAGCAGCTTGACGAGGTTGGGCGCCTCGCGCTGGCCGCGCGCGATCTGCACGACGTCGGCGGTGCCGTCGCCGGGCGAAAGCTGCACCACGCAGAGACGGTCGCGATGCGGGTTCAGACCCAGCGTCTCGGTATCGATCGCGACCGATGCGCCGTAGTTCGACAGATCGGGCAGGTCGCCACGATGCAGGCGGATCGTCATGGCAGAAAAACCTCAAATTCCGGAAGCGTTTGCGTTTTCCTAGCGAAGCATGTCGTCTTCTGCAATGACGCAGGTCACAGCCGGAAGGCCATAGGGACGAAGGAACGCAACCGATGACCAATCTGCCAGGCGAACCCGCGACCGATCCGGTGCGCTGGGGCATATTGAGCACGGCGCGGATCGCGCGTCAGCGCGTCGTGCCGTCGCTGCTGAAGAGCCCGTCGTCACGGGTCGCGGCCGTCGCCTCGCGCAGCCTCGACAACGCCCGCAATTTCGCCGCCGCCTTCGACATCCCGAAGGCCTATGGCTCCTACCAGGAGCTGATCGACGATCCCGAGATCGATGCCATCTACAACGCGCTGCCGAACAACCTGCATGTCGAGACGACGCTCGCCGCCACGGCGAAGGGCAAGCATGTGCTCTGCGAAAAGCCGATCGGCCTCGATCTCGCCGACGCGCTCCGCCTGAAGGCCGCGCCGCCCGGCGTGCTGATCGGCGAGGCCTTCATGATTCGCCATCACCCGCAATGGCACGAGGTGCGGAAGATCCTCGCCTCGGGACGGATCGGCAAGGTCCGCGCGGTGCAGACTTTCTTCGCCTTCCTGAATGTTGACCCCGCCAATATCCGCAACCGGCCGGAAACCGGCGGCGGCGCCATCCTCGATATCGGCTGCTATGCGATCGCCTCGGCCCGCCTGATCTTCGGTTCCGAGCCGCTGCGCGTGCTCGCCCTCATAGACCGCGACCCGGCGATGCTGACCGACCGCACCACCTCGATCCTGGCCGATTTCGGCGAGGGGAGGCAGTTCTCGGCGACGATCTCGACCCAGGCCTTCCGCCACCAGCGCGTCGGCATCATCGGCACGGAAGGCCGGATCGAGATGGAGACACCCTTTTCGGCGCCGACCGACGAGAAGTCGCGCATCCTGCTCGACCTGCACGGCCCCGGCCAGCCGGTCGAGTCGATCGTCTTCCCGCCGGTCGACCAATACGCCCTGCAGGTCGAGGCGTTTTCGCGCGCGGTGCGCGGGACGGGGCCGTGGCAATTCGGGCTCGACGACGCGCTCGCCAATATGGCGGTACTCGACGCGCTGTTCCGCTCCGAGCGCTCCGGCACATGGGAGAGACCCTAGCCGGCGGACGTTCTCTCTCCGGCGGGCGGCGCCGCAATCCGGCCATTCGCGGCGCAAACCGGCGCGCCGCGGCTGCGGCAACCCGCCGTTAACAGGTCGGCTGCCGATGTTCTTGAAGCCGCCGACCGGCACGACCATATTGGGATCACGGGATGGTTCCCGTCGGATGCCTCTTCAGAGGGTCCGGTGACAAGGTCGCTTAGTGAAAGGACTTTGTGGATGTCGCGCGTTTCTGCGTTCTCCAGTCCGTTGCTTCTCGGATTCGACGAGATCGAGCGAGCTCTCGATCGGGTCGCGAAAGCATCCGGAGACGGCTACCCGCCGTATAATATCGAGCGGGTCACCAAAAGTGGCGCGCGCGACGAGTGCCTTCGCATCACGCTGGCCGTGGCCGGCTTCTCCCGCGAGGCGCTCGAAGTGACCGTGGAAGAAAATCAGCTCGTCATCCGCGGCCGCCAGCAGGACGACCGCGAGCGGATCTACCTTCATCGCGGCATCGCGGCACGACAGTTCCAGAAGACCTTCGTGCTGGCCGACGGGATCGAGATCATCTCGGCGGAGTTGAAAGATGGACTGCTTGCCATCGATCTCGCCCGGCCGACGCCGGAGCGGGTGGTGCGCAAGATCGAGATCGGCGTTCGCGACTGAGGGTCGCCGGTCCTCTCGCTCGATGATGAGGAGAATAATGATGTCTGCTACACGTTTCGCCATTTCGCCGGAGAGCCTCGCTGGCCTCGGCAACGGTCAGATCGCCTACGTCAAGGCGGTCAAGTCCGAGAACATCCGGGACCTCTTCCCCGACGCGCCTGAAATCGCCGCCGGCCAGAAGTTCTGGGCCCTGCTCGACGCGCGCGGCACGCCGCTGATGATTTCCGACAGCCGCGATGCCGTGGTCATGAACGCCCATGAAAACGACCTCGAAGCGGTGAGCCTCCACTAGGCTCCTGCCCGGCTCCCCACCCCGCCGGCCTCCCCCGACGGGGCGCGGGCGCCGCCGAGACGAACGACCGATGCCGGGCATCGGATTCTCCCAACCGGGAGGATCCGGTGCCTTTTGCGTTTCAGGGCCACCTCGCAAAGAAAAGGGCCGCCCGGATCGGATCCGGACGGCCCTTTCTTCATCAAATCCGCGCGAGCCGTCAGGAGCGCAGCACACCCTGCGTCGCCTTGGAGACCTGGGCGACGATCTTGGCCGCCACCGCCTCGATCTCTTCGTCGGTGAGCGTCTTCTGCGTCGGCCGCAGCGTCACCTCGATCGCGATCGACTTCTTGTCGGCGCCAAGCGACGCGCCCTCGAACACGTCGAACACCGACACATTGGAGATCAGCGCCTTGTCGGCGCCCTGCGCCGCCTTGACCAGCTTCGCCGCTTCCACCTTGCGATCCACCACGAAGGCGAAGTCGCGCGTCACCGGCTGGTAGGGCACCAGCTCGAGCGGCGGCTTCGTCTTGGTCGGGCGCGCGCGCGGCGCGGGAATGGCGTCGAGGAGAATCTCGAAGCCGGCCAGCGGCCCCGCGACGTCGAGCTTGTCGAGCACGGACGGGTGCAGTTCGCCGAACCAGCCGATGACATTCTGCGGACCGAGCTGGATCGTGCCGGAGCGGCCGGGATGGAACCATCCGGGCGCGCCGGCGACGATCTGGAATTTCTCCACCTGCGCGCCGAGGGCGTCCAGGAGGGCGAGCGCATCCGCCTTGGCGTCATAGACGGAAACCGCCGGCGCCTTGCCCTGCCAGTGGCGGCCGGCGCCGTTCACCGTCGCGCTCAGGCGACGGATGCCGGTAGCGGCGGTCAGCTGGTCGGACGGCTTTGTGCCGCGGAAGATCTGGCCGACCTCGAACAGGGCGAGATCCGCCGTGCCGCGGTCGGCATTGCGCTGCGAGGCCAGCAGCAGGCCGGGCAGCAGGCTCGGGCGCATGTCGGACATGTCGGCCGAGATCGGGTTCGCCAGCGCCAGCTCGGGCTTGCCGCCGCCGAAGGCCTCTGCCACCGGCTTGGCGACGAACGACCAGGTGACGGCCTCGACGAGGCCGCGCGCCGCCAGCGCCCGCTTCGCGCGGCGGGTGCGGGTCTGCGCCAGGGTGAGCACCGGCTTGGTGACGTTTTCCGACTTCGGCAGCGGCGTCGACGGCACGCGGTCGACGCCGAGGATGCGCATCACTTCCTCGACCAGGTCAGCCTTGCCGTCGACATCCGGGCGCCAGGACGGCACACCGACGGAGAGCGACGGCGCGCTGCCCGAAACGATGAAGCCGAGCGCCGTCAGCACGGTGCGGATCTCGTCCTCGGTCGGATCGATGCCGGCGAGGCGCTTCACCTCGGCGATCGGGAAGGCGATCGTCAGGTGGCGCTCCGGCGCCGCGCCGGTGACGACGACCTCGCTGGCCTCGCCGCCGCAGATCTCCTGCACCAGGCGGGTGGCGAGCTCGAGGCCCGGCAGCATGAAGGCCGGATCGACGCCGCGCTCGAAGCGATAGCGCGCGTCCGAGTTGATGCCGAGCTTGCGGCCGGTCTGGGCGATGTTGAGCGGCTCCCAGAGCGCCGACTCGATCAGCACGTCGACCGTGTCGTCGGAGCAGCCGGAGGCTTCGCCGCCCATGATGCCGCCGAGCGACTCGAGGCCGTTGTCATCCGAAATCACGCAGATCGACGGATCGAGCGCGTAGGTCTTGCCATCTAGCGCGAGCAGGGTCTCGCCCTCCCTGGCGCGACGCACGACGAGGTCGCCCTTGACCTTGGCGGCGTCGAAGACGTGCAGCGGGCGGCCGCGGTCGAAGGTCAGGAAGTTGGTGATGTCGACGAGCGCATTGATCGGGCGCAGGCCGATGGCGCGCAGCTGGCGCTGCATCCATTCCGGCGACGGACCATTCTTCACGCCGCGCACCAGGCGCAGCGCGAAGGCGGGCGACAGCGCCGGCGTGTCGCCGAACTCGAACTTCACGCTGACCGGCGAGGGGAACTTGCCCTCGACCGGGGCGACCGAACGATCCCTGAGCGTACCGAGGCCGGCCGCCGCCAGGTCACGGGCGACGCCATGGATTCCGAGGCAATCCGGGCGGTTCGGCGTGATCGCGATATCGATGACGGGATCGCCGAGGCCGGCCCATTCGGCATAGCCCATGCCCACCGGCGCATCGGCCGGCAGCTCGATGATGCCGTCATGGTCTTCCGACAGCTCCAGCTCGGCGGCAGAGCACAGCATGCCGTGGCTCTCGACGCCGCGGATGGTGCCGACGGTCAAGGTGATGTCCTTGCCGGGGATGTAGGTGCCGGCCGGCGAGAAGACGCTCTTCATGCCGGTGCGGGCGTTGGGCGCGCCGCAGACGACCTGCACCGGGTCGCCGGAGCCGGTATCGACCATGCAGACGCGCAGGCGGTCGGCGTTCGGGTGCTGAACCGCCGAGACGACATAGGCGATGGTGAACGGGGCGAGCAGCTTCGCCTTGTCCTCGACGTCCTCGACCTCGAGGCCGACGCGGGTCAGCGCATCGGTGATCTCGTCGAGCGAGGCATTGGTCTCAAGATGCTCCTTGAGCCAGGAAAGCGTGAATTTCATGGGTCTTTCCTTACGAGCTCAGGCCGCCGACGAGCGTCGGCAGGTCCAGCGGACGGAAGCCGTAATGATTCAGCCAGCGCTGATCGGCGTCGAAGAAGGCGCGCAGGTCCGGCATGCCGTATTTCAGCATGGCGATGCGGTCGATGCCCATGCCGAAGGCGAAGCCCTGGTAGACGTCGGGGTCGAGGCCGGCGAAGCGGATGACGTTCGGGTGAACCATGCCGCAGCCGAGGATCTCGAGCCAGTCGTCGCCCTCGCCGAAGCGCACCTCATTGCCGACCCGCTTGCAGCGGATGTCGACTTCCATGGACGGCTCGGTGAAGGGGAAGAAGGACGGGCGCATGCGCATCTCGACCTTCTCGACCTCGAAGAAGGCGCGGCAGAACTCTTCCAGCAGCCACTTCAGGTGGCCGATATGGCTCGACGTGTCGATCACCAGGCCCTCGACCTGGTGGAACATCGGCGTGTGGGTCTGGTCGCTGTCGCAGCGATACGTGCGGCCGGGCGCGATGATGCGGATCGGCGGCTTCTGGCTCTCCATCGTGCGCATCTGCACCGGCGAGGTGTGGGTGCGCAGCAGCAGCCGCTCGCCCTTCTCGTCCGGATTGAAGAAGAAGGTGTCGTGCATCTCGCGCGCCGGATGGCCGACGGGGAAGTTCAGCGCGGTGAAATTGTAGTGGTCGGTCTCGATGTCCGGTCCCTCGGCGACGGCGAAGCCGAGATCGCCGAAGATCGCCGTGATCTCGTCGATCACCTGGGAGACGGGATGGATGCGGCCCTGCTCGAGCGGGCTCGGCCGGAGCGGCAGCGTGACGTCGACCGCTTCCGAGGCGAGGCGGGCGGCGAGGCCGGCTTCCTTCAGCGTGGCGCGGCGGGCGCTCAGGGCTTCCGTGACGCGATCGCGCAGGCCGTTCAGCGCCGGTCCCATGACCTTGCGCTCGTCCGGCGTCATCGCGCCGAGGCCCTTCAGCAGTTCGGAGACGGAGCCCTTCTTGCCAAGGGCGGCGACGCGAACCGTCTCGATCGCCGCTTCGTCGGAAGCGCCGTCGATGGCCGCGTGGATGTCGCGTTCGAGAAGTTCGAGATCGGACATGTCATTCCTCATGGGCGCCCGTGCGGCGCCGGATCATCGTCAGTTCGATCCGAAGAGGAATGCTCGCCGGATCACGCCAAACGCCGCAGCCACATTCAAGCGGCGGCGGCGCGATTGCGTTCCGGCCCCGGAAAGTCCGGCGGGAGGCCGCCCGGAGGCGGCCTGCCCAACTCAGGCGGCCTTGAGGGCGCCCTGAGCCTGATCGACCAGCGCCTTGAAGGCTGCCGGCTGGCTGATCGCCAGTTCGGCCAGAACCTTGCGGTCGACTTCGATACCAGCCTTTGCGAGGCCGTCGATAAATCGGCTGTAGGTCAGGCCCTCGGCGACTTCGCGGACGGCGGCGTTGATGCGCTGGATCCAGAGAGCGCGGAAATTGCGCTTCTTGGCCTTGCGGTCACGGAACGCGTACTGGGCGGCCTTGTCGACGGCTGCCTTGGCGGTCCGGATGGTATTCTTGCGGCGACCGTAGAAGCCCTTGGCGCGCTTCAGGATCTTCTTGTGCTTGGCGTGAGACGTTACGCCCCGCTTAACTCGCGACATGGTTCAAACTCCAGGTAAGGGGGACGGTTCAGCCGTTCAGGAACTGCTTGACGATCTTGGCATCCGCATCCGAAAGCACGGTGGTGCCGCGTGCATTGCGGACAAACTTGGCGGTGCGCTTGATCATGCCATGGCGCTTGCCAGCCTGGCCTGCCTTGACGCGTCCGGTACCGGTGAGCTTGAAGCGCTTCTTCGCGCCGCTCTTGGTCTTCAACTTGGGCATTTTGCTCATCCTTAATCATGCTGCCGGGATGCAGACCACAGCGCCCGTCTTGCGAGGAGCGTTCCAATGGTCGCTTCGGCATGGAAGCATTCGTGAGCCGACGCGGCATGCCCTGAGGAATATCGCCAACGAATTGGCGTTCCCCGCGCCGGGCGGCTCGGAAACGGCGGATCTATAGCGGGCGGAAACCGACGTGGCAAGGGCGGGCCGATGATTCCGGCCCGCCGACTTGCCAAATCCGTGACGCCGACCCCAAGGGTCGATCGCCCGGGTGGCCAAGCGCTCAGCGCGGGGCCAGAACCATGATCATCTGGCGGCCTTCGAGCTTCGGCTCCGCCTCGACCTTGGAAATCTCGGCGGTCTCGTCGCGAACCCGCTCGAGCAGCTTCATGCCCAGGTGCTGGTGCGCCATTTCGCGGCCGCGGAAGCGGAGCGTCAGCTTGACCTTGTCGCCCTCTTCGAAGAAGCGCTTGATCGCCTTCATCTTGACCTCGTAGTCGTGGTCATCGATGGCGGGGCGCATCTTGATTTCTTTGACTTCGACGATCTTCTGGTTCTTGCGAGCCTCGTTCGCCTTCTTCTGGGTCTGGTACTTGAAGCGGCCGAAATCGAGGATCTTGCAGACCGGGGGCTCGGAATTCGGCGCGATCTCGACGAGATCGAGGCCCGCTTCCTGGGCAGCGGCCAGCGCATCCTGAATCGAAGTGACGCCGATGTTCTGGCCGTCCTCTCCGATCAACTGAACTTCACGGACACCACGGATTTCGCGGTTGATACGCGGCCCATCCTTGGTGGGCTCCTGCGCTTTGAACGGACGGCGAATGGGGGCAGTCTCCTCTAACATTTATGAATCTGTCCGGCTTGACTAAATGGTTACGGTCCGCGTGTTTGCCTAGGGCCGACAAAGGCCGAGGCAAGCAGCAGACACGCGGGTCAAAGATCCCGGACAGCCCTGCGAAACTCGGCCAAGCAGGCGGGAAAGTCAACAGAAAGCCGCCATTCCACGCCACTTGAGCGCGGATCGACGCAGATTTCGAGCGACGGATGAGCGATTGATGCAACCAGAACACAAGACCCTGCCCGTCGGCGCCGGCGCCGAAGCGCGCGACATAGCCGTTCTCGCCCGTGCCGGGACGGGCCCCGGCGTGCTGTTCCTCGGCGGCTTCATGTCCGACATGCTGGGCTCCAAGGCCGAGGCGCTCGACCACTGGGCGGCGGAAAAGGGCCGCGCCATCACCCGCTTCGACTATTCCGGCCACGGCCAGTCCGGCGGCGACTTCGCCGACGGCACCATCACACGCTGGCTCGAGGAGGCGCGCGCCGTGCTCGAGCGCGAGACGGAGGGCCCGCAGATCCTCGTCGGCTCGTCGATGGGCGGCTGGATCGCGCTGCTGCTGGCGCTGGAAATGACCACCCGCGCGCCGGGCCGGATCGCAGGCCTCGTGCTGCTGGCGCCCGCCGTCGACATGACGCGCGACCTCATCCTCGCCCGGATGACGCCGGCCGAACGGCAGGAAATGGAGACCACCGGCGCGCTGAGGCAGCCGAGCGCCTATTCCGACCAGCCCTATCTGATCACCAGGAAGCTGATCGACGACGGCGAAGCGCATCTTCTCGGCCACAGGCCGGTTGCACTCGGCGCGCCGGTCCATATCCTTCAGGGCGTCCTCGACGACGAAGTGCCGTGGCAGGTGGCGATCGACCTTGTCGCACAGCTGGCGCAGGACGATGTGGTTCTGACGGTGATCAAGGATGCCGGCCATCGGCTGTCACGGCCGGAGGATCTCAAGAAACTGATCGCCGCGGTCGAGGCGATCGCCTGAACGGCAGGTGGCGGGACCGGATCTGCGGCCCGCACAAGCAGGATCGGAGCAAGGCATGGCGACACGCGGCTTCATCGGCAAGCGTCCGAGCGACGGCATCGGCGACAGGCTGCCGCCGGGACAATATCTGACCGAGGATTTTCCGGTGCTTTCGGCCGGGCCGACGCCGCGCGTCGCGCTCGCCGATTGGCGCTTCACCCTCAAGGACGGCGTGCGGCCGGTGGCGAGCTGGGGCTGGGACGCCTTCAACCAGCTGCCGCAGTCGAAGCTGACGCGCGACATCCACTGCGTGACGAAATGGTCGAAGTTCAACACCGCCTGGTCGGGCGTGATGGTGGACGACATCCTCGCCGAGGCCGGCATCGCCGCGCCGAGCGACTTCACGCTGGCGCACTCCTATGACGGCTACTCCACCAATGTGCCGACCGAGGACCTGGTCAACGGCAGGGCGATGGTGGCGACCCATTTCGAGGGCAAGCCGATCAGCCCCGACCATGGCGGCCCGGCGCGGCTGCTGGTGCCGCATCTCTATTTCTGGAAATCGGCGAAATGGGTAAGCGGCCTGCAATTCACCAGCCGCGACGAAGCCGGATTCTGGGAACTGCGCGGCTACCACATGCGCGGCGATCCATGGCGCGAGCAGCGCTTCAGCGGAGATTGACAGCCTCGTGAATGCCTCCCCCGTCATCGCGCCGCAGCCGGAACGGCTGATCTGGCAGATCGCCACCGTCGTCGCCATCACGGCCGAGACGCCCCGCGTAAAACTGTTCCGGCTGAAGCCGGCGGACTGGCACGGCTTCACCGCCGGCCAGCATGTCGACGTGCGACTGACCGCGCCGGATGGCTACCAGGCCGAGCGCAGCTATTCGATCGGCTCGGCGCCGGACGGCAGCGGCACGATCGAGCTGGCGATCGACCTGATCGACGACGGCGAGGTGTCGCCCTTCTTCCACGAGGTGGTGGAGATCGGCGACGAGATCGAGATCCGCGGCCCGATCGGCGGCCATTTCGTTTGGCGCGCCGAGGATGGCGGGCCGCTGCTGTGGATAGCCGGCGGTTCCGGCCTGGTGCCGCTGATGTCGATGCTGCGCCACCGCGCCGCCACCGCGCCCGAAATCCCGGCGGCGCTGATCTATTCCGCCCGCCGCCGCGAGGACCTGATCTGGTGCGACGAGCTTTTGCAGCACGCGGCGCGGGACCCGAACTTCACGCTTTTCGCGACGCTGAGCCGCGAGGCGGGCCCGGTCGACGGCATCCGCCATGGCCGCATCGACCGCGACCTCGTCGACGCCGCGCTGGCGTGGTTGCCGTCGGCGCCGAAGACCACCTTCATCTGCGGCTCGAACCCGTTCGTCGGCGCCGCCTCGACCTTCGCGCTCGACGCGGGGCTCCCCTTCGCCAGCATCCGGGCGGAGCGCTATGGGGGTTGAGCCGAATTCGATCGTCGCCGCCGCCGTTCCGGCCGAGATCGACGCCCGCGCCGCCGACGAACTGCTGGCCTTCGCCCGCCATCTCGACCGGGCGGCCTCGGCTTGGCTCGACAGCCTCGGCGAGGACGGGCGGCGTCACGGCCGGCGCGTCGGCTATGTGCTGATCGGCACGCCGGAATATGCGCTCGGCATGGACGTGCTGGTGCGCTCGCTGCGGGCCGTCACCGACCTGCCGATCCTGGTGCTGGCGGCCGGCGGCTGGAAGCCGACGCTCCGCGCGACGAACCTCGCCGTGCTGGCCGTGCCGGAGATCGTCAAGCAGGACCTCGAAGGCAGCCTGGCGGCGCGTTTCCGCCGCACGCTGACCAAGCTATGGGCGTTCAGCTTCGTGTCGCTCGACCGCCTCGTCTATCTCGACGGCGATTGCCTGGTGCGGCAGACAATCGACGACCTCTTCGACGGCGAGGGCTTCGCCGCCGCGCCGGACCTGCTCTGCAACCAGCCGCATCCGGTCTTCAATTCCGGCGTCTTCGCGCTCTCGCCCGACGCGGCGATGCGGCAGTCGCTGTTCGCCTCCCTGCCGGCAACCCCCTCCTTCGACGGCGGCGACCAGGGCATCCTCAACGCCTTCTTCGGCGCCGACGTCACCTGGCTGCCCGCCCGCGACAATTATCTCAGGACCTACGAGCCCCTGATGCCAGGTGCGGCCGACGCGGCGCGCGTCATCCACTACACCGCCAAGAAACCCTGGACGCCGCAATCGGAATCGATCGGCGACCACGCGCTGCTCGGCCTCGACGACGTCTGGACCGAAAAGCTCGACAGGGCCGGGCTGATGGCGCTGGTCGGAACGTGGCGGCGCGCCGTCGCCGACTCCGAGACGGCCGCGAACACGGCGCTCCGGCGCATCGAGGCGGAGCTTGTCGACCAGCGTCGCGGCGCCAAGCGGCTGATGCGCCGCGTGCTGCTGGCGCTCGGCCTCGTCGCGCTGCTGCAGGCCGGCCTGCTTGTCGCCTGGCTATCCGGCTGAGCCGCGCCAGCTGCCGTCGTTCCAGAGCGCCGCGATGCCCTCGCGATAGGTCGGAAAAGCGAGCTTCACGCCGAGATCGGCGGCGAGCCGCCTGTTGCCGACGCGCTTGTTCTCGCCATAGAAGGAGCGCGCCATCGGCGACAGCTCGGCGGTGGCGATGCCGCAGCGCGCCGGCGATGTCGTCGCGGTGGATGCGGTTGAACACCTGCCCCGGCTTGACCAGCCGGCGGGCCGTGCCCTCCATCACCTGCGCCAGCGCGTTGCGGCCCGGGCCATAAATGCCGGAAAGGCGGAACAGCGCCACCGGCACGCCGCGCTCCTCGCCGAGAATGCGCCATTCCATCTCCGCCCGCACGCGCTCGACCGAGCGGCTGGAAAGCGGGTTCGGCTCCGTCGCCTCGTCGACCCAGCCGCCGCCATGGTCGCCATAGACGCCGACCGTCGACAGATAGCCGAGCCATTCGAGGGCTTCGGCGCCGAGGATGGCGCCGCGCAGCAGCGTGATGACCGGATCGCCGGCCGAGCCCGGCGCGATCGACTGGACGATGTGGGTGGCGCGCCTCGTGGCGGCGACGACGGCGTCGCTCGCGCTCTCGCCGTCGAAGACCAGCGCGTCGATGCCCTTCGCGCGCAGCCGCGCCGCCTTCTCCTCGGTGCGGACCGTGCCGCCGACGGTGGCGTAGTCGCCCTTCGCCCGTTGCGCCAGCGCCTGGCCGGAGAAGCCGAGGCCGAAGATGAAGAGGTGCTTTTCGGTCATGCGGTCTCCGACGCTCGGGGAAAGAAACCCGGTCTATCGCCCAAGCCCATGCGCAGACAAGTCTTTTGGACGCGGATGCGCCCGCCCCTCAGGCGTGGCGAACGGAGGCCAGCGCCTTCGACAGCGCGCTGGCGAAGGATTCGCGATCGTCCGGATTGAGGAAGCTGCCGATCGAAAGGCGGCGGCCATGCGAGGCGAGCGCCATGCGGATGATGCCCCAATCCGGCACGCGCTCGACTTCCAGCCGCGCCCAATACGGGTTGAAGTCGAAATCCTCAGCCCGCCCGTTCGGGGCGATCCGGCGCACGGTCAGATGCTCGTCCGTCATCTCGACAATCTCGCAGGCGCGGCCGGAGCGGTAGTTGAGGCGGAAGGCGAGCTGGATGGCGAGGATGTCGAGGCCGAAGAAGGCGGCAATCGGCCAGGCTCCCATCGACCAGAACAGCAGGCCGCAGCCGAAGCTGGTCAGCACGATGACCATCATCAGCGCCGCGAAGCCGCGCGGCGACAGCGAACGGTACGGCGTCAGCGTCGCCCGGAACAGCACGGTCTCGGGTGTCGTCGACGGGTTCTGCGGCATGTCGACATTGCGGTCGCTCATGGCTCGTCAGTATAGAGGATGTATGTCGAATGCACAGCCTCTCCCACCATCCGCGCCACCGCGCCGCAAGGCCCCGCGCGCCCCGAAGCGCTTCACCAGGGCCGAGGTGGAAGAAGTGTTCGCCCGCTTCCAGGCGCGCGATCCCGAGCCGAAGGGCGAGCTCGAAAGCGTCAACACCTTCACGCTGCTGGTCGCCGTCGTGCTGTCGGCGCAGGCGACCGACGCCGGCGTCAACAAGGCGACGCGGGCGCTGTTCGCCATCGCCGACACGCCGGCCAAGATGCTGGCGCTCGGCGAGGAGCGCGTCAGCGACCACATCAAGACGATCGGCCTCTACCGCACCAAGGCGAAGAACGTGATCGGCCTGTCGAGAATGCTGATCGAGCAGCATGGCGGCGAGGTTCCGGACGACCGCGCCGCGCTGGAGGCCCTGCCGGGCGTCGGCCGCAAGACGGCGAATGTCGTGCTCAACATCGCCTTCGGCCACCCGACCATCGCCGTCGACACGCATATCTTCCGGATCGGCAACCGCACCGGCCTCGCGCCCGGCAAGACGGTCGACGCGGTCGAGAAGGAGCTGAACCGGATCATCCCGCCGAAATACATGCTGCACGCGCATCACTGGCTGATTTTGCACGGCCGCTATGTCTGCAAGGCGCGCAAGCCCGACTGCGCCGTCTGCCTCATCAACGACCTCTGCCGCTACCCGGACAAGACGCTGGCGTAGTCAAATCCCTCCGCGCCCTGCCCCATCCTCGCCGTCATCCTCGCGAAAGCGAGGATCCACGCACCCGGGAACGCTGCCCAGCGAAGCTCCCGAGATCACGGCTGAATGGATCCCAGGGCTCCGCCCGGGATGACGCCGGATATGGAATAAGGGCTGGAGCCAGACTCCGCCCCCAGTCGGAAGCGCTCCGCGACCTCTCCCCATGGGAGAGGAGAAGAAAAACTCACATGCCGATGCCGCGCGCCATCATCGACGCGATGATCGCGACGACCACCAGCATCGCCGTCTCGGCATGGACCAGGCGGCGGACGCCGGCGATCTCGCCGGG
>JAFKJZ010000152.1 GCA_017305815.1 Hyphomicrobiales bacterium | reverse complement strand
CCCCAATCCCGCTCGCGGGAGAGGGCCGGGGTGAGGGCCCTCGTTTTGCCGCATCCGTTCCACCCCATCGCAATCGGCGCCGACATCCCTTATATCAGGCGGCAACCTCTTCCCCCTTTTGCGCGGGCTGACGTTCCGCGCCGGAGACATTTCATGACGGAAACCCAGATCCCGGTCACCGTGCTCACCGGCTATCTCGGCGCCGGCAAGACGACGCTGCTGAACCGCATCCTCTCGGAAAACCACGGCAAGAAATACGCCGTCGTCGTCAACGAGTTCGGCGAGATCGGCATCGACAACGACCTCATCGTCGAGAGCGACGAAGAGATCTACGAGATGAACAATGGCTGCGTCTGCTGCACGGTGCGCGGCGACCTGATCCGCGTCGTCGAGGGCCTGATGAAACGCCCCGGCGGCTTCGACGGCATCCTGGTCGAGACCACCGGCCTCGCCAATCCGGCGCCGGTCGCGCAGACCTTCTTCATGGATGACGACGTGCGCGCCAAGTCGCGCCTCGACGCGGTCGTCACCGTCGCCGACGCGATGAACCTGCTGACCCGGCTCGACGACGCGCCGGAGGCCGAGGAGCAGATCGCCTTCGCCGACGTGATCCTTCTCAACAAGACCGACCTGGTCGACGCCGAGAAGCTGGCCGCCGTCGAGCACCGCATCCGTGACATCAATCCGCATGCGACGATCTACCGGACCGAGCGCTGCGCCATCGACCTCTCCAAGGTGCTCGACCGCGGCGCCTTCGATCTCGAGCGCATCCTGACTCTCGACCCGGAATTCCTCGAGGGCGAGGATCACGACCACGATCACGTCCATGACGAGAATTGCGGCTGCGGTCACGACCATCACGACCACGACCATCATGGCCATGATCACCACCATCATCATGACCACGATCATCACCACCATCATCCGCGCCACGACGAATCCGTGTTCAGCGTCTCGCTGCGCGGCGGCTCGCTCGATCCGAACAAGTTCTTCCCCTGGATCCAGGAAATCACCCAGACCGAAGGCCCGAACATCCTTCGCCTGAAGGGCATCCTGTCGATGGACAAGGACCCCGACCGCTATGTCGTGCAGGGCGTCCACATGATCATCGAGGGCACGCACCAGCGTCCCTGGGCCGAGGGCGAGAAGCGCGAGAGCCGCCTCGTCTTCATCGGCCGCAAGCTGAATGAAGCAGCCCTTCGCAAGAGCTTCGAGGACTGCCTCGTCGCCGCCTGAGGCGGAACGCCCGGCATGAGGGGCGGCGCGCACTCCGCGCCGGCCCGAGCATTTCGTCATCCCGGCCCGCCGGGATGACCACTCGCCACACCACGCCCGACATCGACCGGAACCGTCTCTTGCCCACCATCCAGTCCTTCCCGCTCGGCGCCTATGTCGTCGCCGCCGATTTCCTCGGTCACGAGCCGGTCTTTGCGCTCGGCGACGGCCATGTCGCGCGGGTCGACGGCCCCGCGGCCGAGAAGGTCGGCGTGCATTCCGGCGGCCTGCTCGCCGCCGCCCGCACGCAGGATGGCGAGCGGTTGATCACCACCGGCGATGACGGCCGCGTCATGGCGATCGACGCCAGCGGCCATGTCGAGGAAATCGCCGTCCAGCCGAAGAAGTGGATCGACCAGGTCGCCTGCGGCCCGGACGGCGTCATCGCCTATGCGAGCGGCCGCCAGGTCTTCGTCCGCTTCGCCAATGGCAAGGAGCGCGTGCTCGAGCATGAGCGCACCGCCGCCGGCCTCGCCTTTGCGCCGAAGGGGCTTCGCCTCGCCGTGGCGCGCTACAACGGCGTGTCGCTCTGGTGGATCGGCACGGAGGCGAAGCCGACCGAGTTCGAATGGAAGGGCTCGCATCTCGGCGTCACCTTCTCGCCGGACGGCAAGAACGTCATCACCTCGATGCAGGAGAATTCGCTGCATGGCTGGCGCGTCGCCGATGGCGGCGGCCACATGCGCATGTCCGGCTATCCCGGCAAGGTGAAGTCGATGTCGTGGTCGGCCAAGGGCCGCTTCCTGGCGACGTCGGGCGCGGAAATGGCCGTGCTCTGGCCGTTCCACTTCAAGGACGGCCCGATGGGCAAGCAGCCGCTGCAACTCGGCACCCGCGACCAGATCGTCACCTTCGTCGCCTGTCACCCCACCGAAGAGGTCGTGGCGATCGGCTACAAGGACGGCATGGTTCTGGCCGTGCGTTTCGCCGACAGCGACGAGGCGATCCTGCGCAAGCCGGCCGAGGGCGGCCCGGTCAGCGCGCTCGCCTGGGACCGGAAGGGCGTCCGCCTCGCTTTCGGCACCGAGGGCGGCGAAGCCGGCGTGATCGACCTCGCCGGCTGAGGCCGGCAAGGCGCTTGTCCGTGGCTTTCTTCACCTCTCCCTCCGGGAGAGCTAAGGAAGTGCGCCCTGCGCGTCAGCGCGTGCTGGGCACCGGGCGGAAGATCGACACGGCGAACAGCACCATGCCGATCAGCGTGATCAGCGAGCCGAGAATGACGATTCCCTCGCCGGGAGGCAGTCCCTTCAGCGTCAGCACGAGGCCCGGGATCATGATCCAGAGGCCGATCGTCGACACCCAGAACTGGATCAGGGCTAGCCGGCTCGCCGCCTTGGCGGGATTGGCGTTGTAGTAGAAGCCCATCAGCGCAAGCGACACCCAGCCGATCAGATTGAGATGCGCGTGCGCGGGGGCCAGCGTGAAGTCCTGCTTGGCGCCCATCATGATGCCGCCGATCATGCCGACGATGACATAGATCACGGCCGTGCCGATAAACATCTGGCTTATTCTTGGCATGTCGAACCCCTCCGACGAAACGGGGCCGACTCGTTCTTGGCTCTGGCCCCCCGAACGCGGTTACGACGTAACGGAAGCCAAGTCAAAATCATTCTAAGGAAGAAGATCGACAGTCGATCCCAGGAAGATCGTGCCCTCAACCCCTGGACGATGCTTTCGCCTCGGCGCAATCAGCAATCTGGCCGATCGGCGGGTGGCGGAAGTCGGGAGGCCCCGAAGGATGCGCGCGAGGGCAAAAGGCGGAGGCCGAAAAAGATGACGCCGGCGCGCGACCGGGAGCCGAAGGAGAAGGCTCTGAACTCGGTCGCGTCGGCCGGCGTCTGACGCATGGCGTCAAATAGGAAACGCCCGTCGGGGAGGAGGTCGACGGGCGTTTTAAGGGTGGCGCCTTGCCGGGGAGGAGGTCAGCTCGGCGCCGATCGCAGGGACATGGAGGGGAGGAAGATCCCTGCGAATTCCTTGCAGTCTGAAGTATCGCTCGGTGTCGGAAGTATTAGTAGCCGACAGCCTGCTTGGCGACCCGCTCGATCTCGCCGCGGTGAATGCCGAGGTCAGCAAGCTCGCGGTTGTTCAGGCGGGAAAGCTCGTTGTAGGTCTCGCGGAACTTGCGCCAGGTCTTGTAGGAAGCGAGGATGTTCATAGCCATTTCGGACGTCCTTTTGGGATAGGGTGTGATCTCTGTCGAACTGGCGCCGGATTTCTCTGTCGCCGTTCTTGTTGACGCTGATATAGGCTGCTGCTTCCGGATTGAGCACTGCGAAATTGCTCATGCCAGCGATGCGCGCAACGCAGAGCAGCATTAATTCTCGTGTCATATTGCGCCGCACCATTAAGCGATATGGCCGGATTGCGGCACCTGGCTGCCGATTGCGCCGGGAGGCGGGCGCCAAATCGGTCAAGACATGACGCTGGCGCATGTCGAGGCATGGCGGCCGCATGCCCATTTCCTGGGCGATGCGCACGCCGCGCCCGCCCCGCTCCGTCGAGCGCACAAAAAAAGACCGGGCCAGTGGCCCGGTCTCGATAGTGGACAACGTTGCGAAACGGCGATCAGCCGAGGTTGTGGACCAGCACGTTGCGGAACTGCCAGGGATCGCTCTCGTCGATATCCTCCGGGAAGAAGCCCGGCCGATCGGTGAGCGGCGTCCAGTCGGTGTAGATGCCCTCGACGGTGCCGAGATAGGGCCGCTGGATGCGCAGGCAGAGATGATAGTCCATCTCGTCCGCCTCGACGATGCCGGCGTTCGGATGCTCGAGCGCCCAGACCATGCCGGCAACCACCGCCGACGTCACCTGCATGCCGGTGGCGTTCTGGTAGGGCGCGTTCTCGCGCGCCTCGTCGATCGTCAGCCGCGAGCCATACCAGTAGGCGTTCTTGGCGTGGCCATAGAGCAGCACGCCGAGTTCGTCGCGACCGGCGATGATCTCTTCCTCGGAGAGGATGTGCTGCTTCGACTGGCGCTGGCCGGCGCGGCCGAACATCTCGTGCAGCGACAGCACCGCGTCGTTCGACGGGTGATAGGCATAGTGGCAGGTCGGCCGGTAGACGACCTCGCCGCCCTCGCGCACCGTGAAATGGTCGGCGATCGAGATCGCCTCATTGTGGGTGACGAGGAAGCCGAGCTGCGGACCGGGCGTCGGGCACCAGGAGCGCACGCGCGTATCGGCGCCGGGGCCGAGCAGGAAGATCGCCGCGCCCGAGCCGGTGTCATGCGTGCGGGCATGGTCCGGGATCCAGCGCTCATGCGTGCCCCAGCCGAGCTCGGCCGGCTGCAGGCCCTCCGAGATGAAGCCCTCGACCGACCAGGTGTTGACGAAGGTGTCGAGCTGCTTGGCGACGCGGGCGCGCTGGGTGTCGCGCTCGGCGATGTGGATGCCCTTGACGCCGGTCGCCTGCATCAGCGCCGCCCATTCGCGCCGCGTCTTCGGCTCGTCATGCTCGATGTTGAGGTCGCGCGCCACGTCGAGCAGCGCCTGCTTGACGAACCACGATACCATGCCCGGATTGGCGCCCGAGCAGGAAACCGCGGTCGGGCCGCCCGGGCTGGCGCGCTTTTCGGCCAGCAGTTCCTCGCGCAGCGCATAGTTGGAGCGGGAGGCCGGATCGGCCTTGTGGTCGTAATAGAAGCCCGGCCACGGCTCGATCACCGTGTCGATGTAGAGGCTGCCGATCTCGCGGGCCAGCTTCATGATGTCGAGCGAGGAGGTGTCGACCGAGAGGTTGACGCAGAAGCCACCCGCGCCGAGAAGCGGCGTCAGGATCTCGCGGTAGTTTTCCCGCGTCAGCGCGACCTTGACGTGCTTCACGCCATAGGTGGCCATCAGTCCGACGTTTTCACTGCTCGGCTCGATGACCGTGATCTGCGGCTGGTCCAGCGCGAAGTGGCGCTTGATCAGCGGGAGGAAACCTCGCCCGATCGAACCGAAGCCGATGATGACCACGGGGCCGTTGATGCGACCGTAGACAGGCCAATTCGTCATAGCGAGACACTCCTCAAAGTCGAAATCAACAAGTGGGGTACCGTACCCTTCCTTCGTGACAGACAAACAGTCGGGCATGGAGGCGCGTCAGCGCCTCCATGCCCGACCAGCTTACAGGGAGAAAGCCTAGCGGCTCGTATCGAGGAGGTCGAGCCCGCGCGGGCGTGCAACCAGCGGAAAGTCCCGCGCGGCGAGCGGCGGCACCGACCAGTCGCCCGTCGCGACCAGCATTCCCGAGGCGCCGTCGAGAGCGCCGGGCTGGAGTTCCAGCGCCAGGAAACGCTTGCGCTCCACCGGCCCCGGCATCATCAGGCTCTGCGTCGCCGCGGTCGCAAAGCCGAAGCGCGCGTAGTAGTCGAGGTCGCCGACGAGAATCACGGCGCCATGGCCGAACATCGCCGCGCGGTTCAGGGCGGCGCGCATCAGCTTGCCGCCGATCCCCTCGCCCTGACGCTCCGGCGCGATCGCCAGAGGACCGAGCAGCAGCGCGTCGCGGCCGCCGGCCGAGACGTTCCAGAGGCGGACGGTGCCGACGATCTCGTCGCCGTCGCGGGCGACGAGCGCCAGCCCGGAGGCCGGCAGGCGGTTCTCCCGCAGGCGCTCCGAGGATTTCAGGTGGCGATCCGGGCCCATGGTCCGGTCAAGCAGCAGCTCTCGGGCGCCGGCTTCCCCCGGCGCCTCCACGTCGATCTGGATCATGAAAGGACTTCCTTCAGATCACGTAGGCTTCGAGCGGCTTGAAGCCGTTGAAGGCGACGGCCGAGTAGGTCGTCGTGTAGGCGCCCGTGCCTTCGATCAGCACTTCGTCGCCGATCGAGAGCGACACCGGCAAGTGATACGGCGCCTTCTCGTAGAGGACGTCGGCCGAATCGCAGGTCGGGCCGGCGAGGACGCAGGGCGTCTTCTCGTCGTGGTCGTGCGCCGTCCGGATCGGATAGCGGATCGACTCGTCCATCGTCTCGGCGAGGCCGCCGAACTTGCCGATGTCGAGATAGACCCAGCGCAGGTCGTCGGCCGAGTCGCTCTTCTTCGAGATCAGCACGACTTCCGTCTTGATGATGCCGGCATTGCCAACCATGCCGCGGCCCGGTTCGATGATCGTCTCGGGAATGCGGTTGCCGAAATGGCGCTTCAGGGCGGAGTCGATCGACGAGGCATAGTTCTCCACGCCCGGAATCTCCTTGAGATAACGGGTCGGGAAGCCGCCGCCGAGATTGACCATCGACAGCTGGATGCCGCGCTCGGCGAGCGTGTGGAAGATGCCGGCGGCCGACGCGAGCGCGCCGTCCCAGGCCTCGGTGTTCGCCTGCTGCGAACCGACATGGAACGACACGCCATAGGCGCGCAGGCCCGAACGGTGGGCATGCTCGAGCACGCCGACGGCCATTTCGGGCTCGCAGCCGAACTTGCGCGACAGCGGCCATTCGGCGCCGGCGCCGTCGCAGAGGATGCGGCAGAACACGCGGGTGCCGGGAGCGGCGCGGGCGACCTTGTCGACCTCGGCTTCGCAATCGACCGCATAGAGGTTGATGCCGCGCGCGAAGGCAGCCGCGACGTCGCGCTCCTTCTTGATCGTGTTGCCGAAGGAGATGCGGTCCGGGGTCGCGCCGGCGGCCAGCGCCATGTCGATCTCGGCGACCGACGCGCAGTCGAAGTTCGAGCCGAGCGAAGCGAGCAGCGCCAGCACTTCCGGAGCCGGGTTCGCCTTGACGGCGTAGAACACGCGGGTGTCCGGCAGGGCATGCGCGAAGGCGAGATAATTCTCACGCACGACATCGAGATCGACGACAAGGCACGGGCCGTCGGGACGTCGGCTGTTGAGGAAGTCGATGATGCGTGCGGTCATTGAGGGTCTCCCCGTCGGCCTGCCAGGGCCAAAAAGCGTTGCGAAAGCGATGACGAAACCGGAGCGAAATCGTCGCGCCGAGCGCTATGGACGCGATCGGAACGTTGAAGACGAGCCGTTTTTGCCGGGGTGAGCCGGCAGTTTTCGCGGGTAGCAGTCACAACGACAAACGGGTGACGTTTATCGTAAGCGCTGCCTTCGCTTGGAACGGGAGACCCGATCCGCACGCCCGGCAAGGATGTAGTGCCTCTTCAGTGACAACGGCCTTTGGAGAGCCGTCCGAGACCAAAAAAGCCCGCTACGTCGTTGCTTCAAGTCGCGTCCTCCGCGGAGACGGAGTTCACCGGTTTCGCTTTCCGGCTGCCGACCTTTCTCGGGATCGCTCCCGAACTCCTGGGACCCACCTTGCGGAGGATCTTGGGCGTCGCTTCGGCCTCTTGTCCGAAGCCCCACCGGTCGGCACGCAACCACAGGCACGTGCGATAATTGGGCGAGGAGGTAGGTAGGCCGAACGCGGTTAACATTCAAGCGGATTTTGCCCTCCCGGCCCAAAATTCGTGCATGGGCCGCCGGGACCGCCCCAACGCGACGGAATCGCGACATTTTTGTGTCGGCTCAGGCGCTTGGCACGGCCTTCGCGACGGAGAATCCGGCCGATTTTCCGCTGCCGCCGGCGCCGGCGCTGCGATTGATTAGTGCTTCCGGGCGAAGGGGCTTTCGCCTATTCAGAAACGGCAACAGGAGAAAGCGCGTGAGCGAAACGGTCGTCGGCGAGAAGGGCATGGTTGTGGCTCCCCACAGGGCCGCGGCGGAGGCAGGGGCCGAGATCCTGCGAGCCGGCGGCAACGCCATCGAGGCAATGATCGCGACGGCCGCCACCATCGCCGTCGTCTACCCGCACATGAACGGTATCGGCGGCGACGGCTTCTGGCTGATCCGCGAGCCCGGCAAGGAGCCGCGCTATCTCGAAGCCTGCGGCGGCGCCGGCTCCGGCGCCACCATCCGCGCCTATCGCGAGAAATATGACCGCATCCCGACGCGCGGCCCCGACGCGGCGCTGACGGTGTCCGGCGCCATGTCGGGCTGGAACACCGCCTATGAACTGTCGCAGAGCCTCGGTGGCCGGCTCGACCGCCCCACCCTGCTCGCGAACGCCATAGAGCACGCCAAGAAGGGCATCTCCGTCACCCGCTCGCAGGCGCGGCTGTCGGCGGAGCATTTCGACGCCCTCTCCGCCGCGCCGGGCTTCAAGGACGTGTTCCTGATTGACGGCAAGGCGCCGGAACTCGGCGCCACGATCCGGCAGGAGCGCCTGGCCGACACGCTCGACCACCTCGCCCGCGCCGGCTTCCTGGATTTCTACAAGGGCGACGTCGCGAACGAGATCGCCGCCGACCTCGAGCGCGTCGGCAGCCCGGTGACTCGGGCCGACCTCGCGGCGCATGAAGCGCGGCTGCGGCCGCCGCTCTCCGTCCGCCTCGAAGGCGCCACCGTCTTCAACTCGCCGCCGCCGACGCAAGGTCTCGCCTCGCTGCTGATCCTCGGCATCTTCGAGCAGCTCGGCGTCCAGCGCGGCGAGAGCTTCGAGCATATTCACGGACTGATCGAGGCGACCAAGCGCGCCTTCAGGATCCGCGACAGGCACGTCACCGATCCGGTCTTCGCCGGCGATCTCTCCGTGCATCTGTCGCCGCGCGTGCTGGCGCGCGAGGCGGCGGCGATCGACATGCGGCGCGCCGCGCCCTGGCCGGAAGTGGCGAAAAAGGGCGACACGGTATGGCTCGGCGCCATCGACGAAACGGGGCTCTCCGTCTCCTATATCCAGTCGATCTTCTGGGAATTCGGCTCCGGCGTCGTGCTGCCTTCGACCGGCATCACCTGGCAGAACCGAGGCGCTTCCTTCTCGCTCGATCCGCACGCGCTCAACCCGCTCGAGCCCGGCCGCAAGCCGTTCCACACGCTGAACCCGGCGATCGCCCGCTTCGACGACGGCCGCATCCTGAGCTACGGCACCATGGGCGGCGAAGGACAGCCGCAGACGCAGGCGGCAGTCTTCACCCGCCACGCGCTGTTCGGCATGGATCTCGGCGAAGCGATCGCCGCGCCGCGCTGGCTGCTCGGCCGCACCTGGGGCTCCGACCACACCAATCTGCGCGTCGAGAATCGCTTCGACCCCGACCTGCTGCTGGCGCTGGAAAGAGCCGGCCACGAGGTCGCCGTGCTCGATGAGGGCTATTCCGACACGATGGGCCATGCCGGCGCGCTCGTCCGGCGCAAGGACGGCCGTATCTTCGGCGCCAGCGATCCGCGCTCGGACGGCGCCGCCATCGCCGCCTGAAGGTCTTCGCCACGCTCTTTTTGGCAAAGCCCGCCGAATAGCGCTATGAATTCAGAGCAAGGCGACGCCGCGCCGGCGTCGCCCCGATATCCCTCAAGGAAGTCGATACACGCCCATGCTTCTCGCCAACGACCCGGTCCATGCGTTCGTCGACTATCCCGCCGTCGAAGTGCCGTCCTCCCCGACCGGGCCGCTCAGCGGCCTGACCATGGCGATCAAGGACCTCTATGACGTCGCCGGCTATCCGACTGGCGTCGGCCACCCGCTGAAGCGGGCCGAAAGCGACATCAAGACCGTCAGCGCGCCCTCCGTGCAGATCCTGCTCGACGCCGGCGCCCGCTTCGTCGGCAAGGTGCACACCGACGAGTTCGCCTATTCGATGAACGGCGAGAACCATCACTACGGCACGCCGGTCAATGTCCGCGCCCCGGGCCGCATTCCCGGCGGCTCGTCCTCCGGCTCGGCGACCGCCGTCTCCGGCGGGCTGGTCGATTTCGCGCTCGGCAGCGACACCGGCGGCTCGGTGCGCGCGCCCGCCTCCTATAACGGCCTGATCGGCCTGCGACCGACGCATGGCCGCATCGACATCTCGCGCGTCGCGCCGCTGGCTGAATCGTTCGACACGGTCGGCTGGTTCGCCCGCGACGCCGAAACCTTCGCCCGCGTCGGCGAAGTCCTACTCGGCGAAGACAAGAGCGACACGCCGCTGACCCGCTTCCTCGTCGGCGACGACATCCACGCGCTGCTGCTCGGCGATCTCGAGGAAGCGGCCGTTCGCTCGGCCGCGCCGCGCATCGCCGCCCACCTGCAGCCGGCCGGCGCCGTCATCGTCGCGCCGGACGGCCTTGCGGCCTGGCGCATGATCTTCCGCACCATGCAGGCCTATGAAGCCTGGGAAGCGAACGGCGAATGGATCCAGAGCCGCCAGCCGAGCTTCGGCCCCGGCGTGCGCGAGCGCTTCGAATGGGCGAGCCACGTCACCCGCGAGGAATATGATGCCGCCGCCGTTCGCCGCGCCCAGGTGAGGGCCCGCTTGAACGACCTGCTCGGCGACGACACCGTGCTCGCCATCCCGACCACGCCCGGCATCGCGCCGCGCATCGGCCTCGGCGGCGACGAGCTTGAATCCTACCGCAACCGCGCGCTTTCCATGCTCTGCACGGCGGGCCTCGCGGGCCTGCCGCAGATCAGCCTGCCGCTCGCCGAGCACGAGGGCTGCCCGCTCGGCGTGTCGCTGATCGCGCCCGCCGGCCGCGACCGCGCGCTGATCGAGCTCGCAACCAAGATCATGGCCGGCTAGGCGGCGACCATGGATACGCTCACGAGGATGAAGACCTTCGTCGAGGTCGTCGAAGCCGGCGGCTTCTCGGCCGCCGCCCGCAAGATGGGCCGCTCGAAGGCGCTGATCTCCAAATATGTGCGCGAGCTCGAGGACGAGCTCGGCGCGCGCCTGCTGAACCGGACGACGCGCACGCTGTCGCTGACCGAGGTTGGCCAGAGCTATGCACGCGACGCCACCGAGATCCTGCAGCGGATCGAGGACCTGCAATCCTCGGTCGGCGACGCCCATGCCGCGCCGCGCGGCCGTCTCAAGGTCTCGGCGCCGCGTACCTTCGGCGATGGCGAACTCGGCCGCGCCATCATGGAATTCGTCGTCAGCGAGCCGGAGATCTCGCTGGAGCTGCATCTGGAGGACCGCTTCGTCGATCTCGTCGACGAGGGCTTCGACGTCGCCATCCGCATCTCGACGCTGACCGATTCGAGCCTGATCGCCCGCCGCCTCGCCTCGTTCCGCATCGCCGTCGTCGCGAGCCCCGAGGTGCTGGCCGAACACGGCACGCCGGAGCAGCCGGAGGACATGATCGGCAAGCCGTGCATTCTCGATTCCAACGTCGCCTATCGTTCCAACTGGCCCTTCATGGTCGATGGCGAGAAGATCTCGGTGCCGGTAAAGGGTCGCGTCGAGGTCGACAGCCCCAATGCCGCCCGCTTGGCGGCGATGGCCGGCCTCGGCTTCGCCATCGTGCCGCATCTGGTGGTGAAGGACGATATCGACGCCGGGCGGCTGGCCGTCGTGCTCGAACCCTTCGAGCCGGCCAGCTCCGCCATCCACGCCGTCTACCCGCATCGCCGCCACCTTTCCGGCAAGGTGCGCAGCTTCATCGACTTCCTGGTGAAGTGGTTCGACAAGAACGGCCCGCACGGCGGCAATTGCTAGCGCCGCCGCTCAAGAAACTGTGATGGGCCGCCCGCAGCCGACGCGGGCCGGCCTTCGCCGCCGACACGATCTGGCCGTACTTGTCTGGCCCCCTTCCCGCCGCTCGCCCTTCGCAGAGACCCATGCTCATGCTTCGATCCCTGATCGTCTTCGCTCTCGCAGCGCTCTTCGCGACCGCGGCAGAGGCGCATCCGCATGTCTTCGTCGACGCGAAGGAGGAGATCGTCTTCGACGCCGACGGCAAGATGACGGCGATCCGCCACATCTGGCAGTTCGACCAGGCCTTCACCGCCTTCGCCATCCAGGGCCTCGACGCCAATGGCGACGGCAAGCTGTCGGACGACGAGTTGCAGCCGCTCGCCAAGGTCAATGTCGATTCGCTGAAGGACTATCACTATTTCACGCGGCTCAAGGTGAATGGCCGCCGCGCCCCGGTCGAGGCGCCGTCCGAGTACTGGCTCGACTTCCACGACAGCCGGCTGACGCTGTTCTACACGCTGCCGCTGAAGACGCCGACCGCCGTCGGTCCGAACACGACGCTCGAAGTGTTCGACCCCGAATATTTCGTCGCCTTCAACTTCGTGAAGCACCAGGCGATCACGCTCGCCGGCGCGCCGGCGAACTGCAAGGCGCACTATGCGCCGCCGCATGAGCTCGACGCCGCGATCATGGCCAAGCTCGCCGCGATTCCCGCCGACCAGCGCGACCTGCCCGACGAGCTCGCCGACGCGGCCTCCAGCCTCGCGGCCCAGATCACGATCGCCTGCTCATGACGCTGTCCCGCGCCAGAAGCTGGATCGGCGCCATTGCCGCCAGCGCGATGCCGACCCTCGCCTTCGCCGCGCCGAGCCCGTTCGGCATCGCCACGCCCGATGGCGGCGGCGTCGTCGGCTGGGCCGGGCCGCTGGCGCCGTTCTTCGTCTGGATCGCGCGGCAGCAGTCGATCTTCTACCGCGACCTGACCGACGCGCTCGCCAACCTGACGCAGAGCGGCCATGCCGCCGCGATCCTGATCGGGCTTTCCTTCGCCTATGGCGTCTTCCACGCCGTCGGCCCCGGCCACGGCAAGGCGGTGATCGCCTCCTACCTGCTCGCCACCGGCGACCGGCTGAAGCGCGGCATCGTCATCTCGTTCGCCTCCGCCCTGGTGCAGGCGCTCACCGCCATCCTCGTCGTCTCGGTCGGCACGCTGGTCCTGAACGTCACGGCGATGACGATGACGCGGGCGACCGACGCGCTGGAGATCGCGAGCTACGCGCTGATCGCGCTCTGCGGCGTGTGGCTGCTCTGGATGAAGATTTCGGGACGTGGCCACGATCATAGCGGTGGCGCCGACATGGCGCACGACCCCGCGACCTGCAACCACCCGCATCACAAGCTCGGCCGGAATTTCGCGCTCGCGACGCAGGGCGCTCCCGCCGGTCTCGCCGGCACGGGCTTCACCGCCACCGCCCTCGCCGGCAACGGCCAGGTCCAATCGGCGGCGAGCCTCGCCTGCGACTGCGGCCATTCGCATGCGCCGGACCCGTCCCAGCTCGACCGGCCGCTGACGGTGGCGCGCGCCTGGACGGCGATCCTCGCCGTCGGCGTGCGGCCCTGTTCGGGCGCGATCATCGTGCTGGTCTTCGCCGTGTCGCAGAAGCTCTACTGGGCCGGCATCCTGTCGGTGCTCGTGATGGCGCTCGGCACCGGGCTGACGGTCTCGGCGCTGGCGACGATGGCGGTCAAGGCCAAGGACCTGGCGCTGCGCTTCTCCGGCGGCGAGAGCGCGACGCAGCTGCGCATCGTCAACGGCCTGCAGATCCTCGCCGCGACCGGCATTCTCCTCTTCGGCCTGCTGATGCTCGGCGGCGCGCTGGCAGGCGCCTGAGGCCTCTTCCAGCCGGTCAAAGCAAGCCAGCAAGAAAGCCCCTCACCCTACCCTCTCCCGCAAGCGGGCGAGGGTTTTGGCCGAGGCTCTTCATGGATTCCGAGGAGGACCGTCGCAGGCAGTCCCCCTCTCCCGTCTGCGGGGGAGAGGGTCAGGGTGAGGGTCTTGCTAAAGCCCCTACTCCGCCGCCGCCAGCAGACCGCGCGAGGCGGCGCGGGCGCGCATCGCCTCGCCGAAGGCGCGGAACAGCCGGCCGGACGGCGCATCGGTCGAAACCCAGTATTCCGGATGCCACTGCACGCCGACGGCGAAGCCGGGCGCGTCGCGGACACTGACCGCCTCGATCGTGCCGTCCGCCGCCACCGCCTCGACGACAAGTCCCTCGGCCAGTTCGCCGATCGCCTGGCGGTGCAGCGAGTTCACGTCGATCTCGTCGCGCTCCAGGATGCGCGCGAAGCAGCCATCGGCGACGATGCGGACCGGATGGCGGATGGCGAAGCGCTCCGCCTGCACCTCGGAGACCGGCGAACGGTGATCGTCGCGACCGGGGAGGTCCTGCACTTCCGAGATCAGCGTGCCGCCGAGCGCGACGTTCAGTTCCTGCTGGCCGCGGCAGATGGCGAGCAGCGGCACGCCATGGCGGAGCGCCGCGCGGATCAGCGGTAGCGTGGTGGAATCGCGCGCGGGATCATAGGGCTCGGTGCGCGGGTCGGCGCTCGCGCCATAGAGGGTCGGATGGACGTTGGAACGACTGCCGGTGATCAGCACGCCGTCGACCCGCTCCAGCAGGGCGTCGATGTCAAGCGCGTCGCCGAGCGAAGGCACGATGACCGGAATGGCGCCGGCGCCTGTGAGCGCGGCCTTCACATAGGTCTCGGGGGCCGCGTGCCAGCGATAGCCTTCGAACTCGCGCACATCGGCCGCCACCGCGACGAGCGGCGCAAAACTCTTCAAATCCGTCATGATCCAGATCGCTTGCTGTGAGGCTCGGCTCCCTATTACACCGGACCATGGCAAAAAGCCGTCTTTTCGCCAACTCTGCCCGCTAGGAGACCCGCCCTCATATAGGCATCGATGCGGATGCCGGCAGCCCCGCATGGCGGGGTCTCCCCGAAAGACGGCGTCCCCCCGATCGGCGCCAGAACAGGACCAGGACGACTGCATGGGCTCGAAACGGCTCGACCGACGCACGCTCTTGAAGGCCGCCATGATCGGCCCCGGCGCGGCGGTGGCGGCAGGCGGCGAGGCTTTGGCGGCGCCGCCCCGGATCACCGGACTGCCCGATATCAGCTGGCGGCTGCAATCGAGCTTCCCGGCGACGCTCGACACCATCTATGGCGCCGCCGAGGCGATGGCGCGCTCGGCGGCGATCCTGACCGGCGGTC